>DAIDHX010000217.1 GCA_027451885.1 Planctomycetales bacterium | reverse complement strand
CTCCTGCAGGGCGGCGAAACCGGGCCGGAATGCGGCCATGGCGCCGTACCCCGTCACTTCGGGGTGCCGGCCAGCGCGCGCGCCGTCGGTTCATCGGTGATGAACCCGGTCGGCAGGCCGGTATTGAGCATGGCCCGCAAGGCCGCCAGTTTTTCGATGCCGCCCGCGACCATCAACACCTCGCGATGGCGCATTGCCTCCATATCCACCGCAATGACCCGGTCGTGCAGCGTCGTGCTGATGCGCTGGCCGGCCTGATCATAGAACGTGCCGAACGCCTCGCCGACCGCGCCGAGCGCCCGCGCCTCGGCAATCTCGCTCGCCAGCATCATGCCGCTCTGGCAGAGAAACGCCGATTCCGTGACCTCGCCGATGCCCATGACGAACAGGCTCGACCGCGCCGCCAAATCAAGCGTCTCGGTCACGCCGCGCTGGCGCAACAGCACCACCCGGTCGTCAGGATCGTTCGCATAGAACGGCACCGGCATCACCCAGGCCGCCGCATGGGTCTTTTCCGCCAGGGCGTGGACCACATCGAACGGATTGGCACCGACCCGGCGCGGTACGCCGCCGATCACCGACACCAGCGTCAAATCGGGCCGCTCGATATGCGGCATGTGATCGACCATCGCGGCCAGGCTGCGGCCATGACCGACGCCGATGATGGCATGCGCCCCGCTTTCGATCGCGGCATACAAATAGGCCGCCGCCGCCCGGCCAAGGGCGGAAAACGGTGCCACACCGGGAATGGCCGGTACGACACGACAGAAATTGAGCCGATGCGCGGTGGACAGCGCGCGCTCGAGCGTGAGGCACCCGGCCATGTCACCCTCGATCAGGATGCGGACCAGCCCATCGCGCATCGCGCGCGCGATCAGCCGCTGAACCTTGGCCGGAGGAACCCGCAACTCGGCACTGATTTCCGCCTGGGTCAGCGATGCCTCGTAATAGAGCCAGGCCGCACGCGTCGCCAACTCGGCATCGTCGGCCCCGCTCCGGTTTCCTCGATCGTTTGCCACCGTGACCTTCTGGGTGATTAATTATTTATCGTCTGACGGAATAATCAGGCTGGCCGGGTTCTGTCAATTGAAATTGAGGCATTACGGCACGGCGACGCTGGCGGCTTGCGGTGGGACAGCCGATCAATTCCCCAACCGGTTCACGCCACGGGTCGTCAGCGCTCCGCTGACCGGCGCCCGCGATCAAGACAGCGACCACCGCCGGAGGGTGGCGGGCAGAGCCCCCGGCCCTGCCCGCACCCTGCCTCGCGCATGTCGCCTCAGCCTAACCCTTGCGTACCCGTTCGGCCATCTCCCGCGTGTTCGCGGATAGATCGTTCGCAGCCAGAATCCGGTCCAGCGCCGCGCGCATCTTCTCCTGACGCGCCGGATCGTAGCGTTTCCAATCCGCGAACACTTCCATGCCGCGGGCCGCAACACTGCGGTTCACCTTGTCGGCCGCAAGGGTCATGCGCGCGACGAAATCGTAACCGGCACCAGAGGCATCGTGAAACCACAGCGGGTTGCGATACCCGAAGGCCGAGACCAGCGAGCGGTAGCGGTTGGGGTTGCGGATGTCGAAATCGGGGTGGCGGGTCAGCGCGTCGATCGGCGCCAGCGTATCCGGCGCGCTGCTCATCGCCTGGACTGCGAAGAATTTGTCGATCACCAATGCATCGTCCTGGAATCGCGCATGGAACGCGGCGAGTGCCGTATCCCGCGCCGGACTCGCGGTATCGACCAGCAGCGCCAGCGCGGTGAGGCTTTCGGTCATGGTGGTATCGGCCGCAATCTGCGCCTGCGCCAGAGCAATCCCGTCCGCCTCATCGGCTGCCATCAGATAGGCAAGGCACGCGTTGCGCAGCGCGCGGCGACCCACACTGGCCGGATCGACCGCAAACGGCCCCTGGTAGGCGGTCTGTGCGTAAACCGCCCGGAACCGCGCATGCAGCGCCTCCCCGATCGCACGGCGGGGGATCGACCCCGCGCCATTCGTGGCCAGATGGTCGATGAGCCCGGCAGCCATCATTCGCTCGAGGATGGCCGCCGCGCCGTTACGCAGCAAATGGGCCCCATAAATGATAATCACGGCCGCGCCCCGTGCCTTGGCCGCGCGCACCTGGGCTGCGCAGCGATCGAGGGCCAGGGCCGCCTCGGCGCTCACTCGCGGAGCCGGGCTATCGGGATCCACAACCACCTGCTCGACCCGCGTCAGGCTCTTGCGCTCGGCGAGCGGGAAGACACGAAGCTCCTTGAGATCAAGCGGCTGGGTTTTCACGGAGTTTCCCCGTTTCGGGAAACAGTATGCGGAATGGGCTCCGAACCGTCGAGAAGATGGTCGACAAGCGCGATCGCGTCGCGATAATCCGGGATCACCACATCCGCGCCCACACCCAGGAGCCGCTCGCGCTTCCAGGGATCAACATTGCCCGAGCCGTTATTCGCCTCGTCGCTCGCCACCGCGACCGCCAGTCCCCCGGCTTGCTTGGTGTTTTCGATCTCCACGTAGCCGTCGCCGAATGCGAGCAGGCGTTCCCCCTCGATGGCGTTCTCTCGCAGGATCTGCTCGATCACCATCTGCTTGGAGAATCGCTTGTAATCATCGAGCGCGCCGTGGATGCTCGCGCCGAAGTAACGTGTGACGTCGAGCAGCTCCGCCTCACGCCTGACCGCCGCCAGATCGGTGCCGCTCGCCAGGTGCAGCACCAGCCCACGCTCGAGCAAATGTTCCAGAAGCGACCGGGCGCCATGGATCAGGTATTCGTCCAGCTCGGTCTGGTTTTGCTCGAGCCGGCTGATGCGGATGGCGATGCGGGCGTCGAGCCTGCGGAGGTACTCATGCTTGTACTCGAGCGGCTCGAGCGGTGCGCCGCCGCGCTCCCGGATGCGCTCGGCAAGCTGCATCATCTGGTAGATCGTTTGCTTGCCGTTGAGACGCATAATGTCGTCGGTGACAAGGCGGCGGCGGTCGTCTTCCGTCTCGCCAGCCAGAGGCGGGAGCGCCTCGACGAACATCGGAATCATCACCTCGGGCCACCCCTGGCGAACCAGCGAGAGTGTGCCATCGAAGTCGAACAGAACATGCTGGATGCTCGGGCGGGGAGCAAGCGGGCGAGGGCATTCCACCGACCGCCAGCGCGGGGCGGGAGAAGTGCTCGAGGCCGGGTGATTCATCGGGCGTGCGGTCCTGGGGGGGAAGTCAACTATCGGAGGTCCCTTCAGCCGTCCTCGCACGGGTGTTCACGACCCGATTACGGCAGGAGGGGCGATCCAGCCTGTCTGTCTTCCTCAATCTTAGTCGGTAACGGCCGCGGCGGGAACGGCAGGAACGGAAGACCTGTCCGTTTGTTCTGCTGTCGCCGCCGTGGCGGGATGAACTCGCCCCACGAGCCAGAGGCTTGTTCCGGTTGCGATGAGCGAGAAAAGCCCAACGTAGCCGTAGTTCAGCAGTGGACCATCCGGGCTCGGTTGGGAGAGGATAAGGCTTCCCAGGAAGGCGCCCAGGCCAGACGAAAGATGCTGCACCGCGGAATTGGCGCTCATGAATCCGCCCCGGCGGTGGGGTGCGACGCTCGAGGTCACAAGCGCCAGCGCGGCGACCATGCGGCCAGCGTTCGTGAGCATGAAGCAAGCGGGTAAAACGATGGAGATCGCCAGCGGCACGCGGCCCAGGTTGGTGAGACCGAGCATGAGAGGCAACGAGACGACCGCGACGATGCGGTAAATTCGGGGTTTGCCATATCGATCGGCCAGCCGTCCGATCAGCGGTGAACCGAAAAGCGTGAGCAGTCCGCCGGACACAAACACCCAGGGGAGCTTCTCTTCCGGCACACCGGCGTTTGAAACCAGAGACATGCTGATGTAGGGGATCACCGAGAAACCGCCGAGCATGATCGTGCTCGTGAGTGCAAAAGCCCGCAGATGATCCGGGCTGAGAAACGTTTCGACCAGGCGGCCGAGTGGGCTCGCATGGGGCCCGCGCCCCACGTGTTCCCGCAGCGGCGGCAGAACCGCGATGGCCACAACCAGGATCGGTGCGCCGAGTGCAGCAAGCACGTAGAATGGGGTATTCCAGCCAAACCTTGTGCCCAGATAGATGCCGGTGGGGACACCGAGGACCGAGGCGACCGCAAACGCGGACATCAAGATCCCAGTTGCACGTCCCCGCCTCGATTCGGGGAAGATGTCACCAATGATTGCCAGTGACATTCCCCCCAGAATGCCTCCAAACGCCCCGGTGGCCATCCGCGCGGCGAGCAGCGAAAGGTATCCGCCGGCCAGGCCGCAGAGCAACGTTCCGAAGAGGAAACCGCCGTACAGGCTCAAGAAGACTGTCTTGCGCCCGAAGCGGTCGAGGAACGACGAACCCGCAAAGCCGGCAAGTCCCGCGGCGATTGTATAAACCGACACAATCAGGCCGAACTGGCGTGGAGAAATCTCCAGAACCCGGCCAAGCTGCGGGCCCAGCGGCATGACCACCATGAAATCCACGATGTTGGTGAACTGGGCCGAGGCCAGAATCAGCAAAATCAGCCATTCGGCCTTCGCGCCCGGCTCCGGAAAATGGTCTGATCCGAGCTTTGGTTCGCCGCTCATCGGCCGGATACTCCCTGAATTCGTGATGGGTGCCGCGTTTGGTACGGCGATTGCTCGTATATTCTAGGAGTAAGGCAAGTCGTTGGACGAGCCGGGCTGCCTGGGCGTGTGCCTGGGGCTGGTTCGATCCGGCGAGAAACCCGTGTGTTATAGTTCGAGCATAAGGCGGCGTGGCGATGCGCCCTGCCGCTGACCGAGTTCGGCGCGAGCGGCTTTCGGACCACGATCTGAGGCCGCGGATGTTCGTGCCCGCTCCGACATGGAATGACTCCAACGAACGGCAACGAAGGAGCGGCGCCTCGTGGACGGCGTCCTAGAATCCGTACTGGCTCCGAACGAACGAACAGGCGGTCACGGCTGCGGCTTTCGCTGGTGCCCCGGCGCAGTTGCACCTTGATCCTCGGCCCAGACGATCCAGGGCGACGGCCTCGAGTCCCGACGCTCCCGAGCGCGAGGATCGACATCGATGCGCCGTGTGTTTGCAGCACTGCTTTTCGGGCAGCTCGTTTTGGGGTCGGTTGTCTGGGCCGCGGGCGACAGCCCCGGGCCAGGCTCAGTTTCGGAATCCGACGCCGCAATCGCCGCCAAGGCCGCACTCGAACGCGGGCTCGACCAGGAACGATCGCGGAACTGGGCCGGGGCGATTGAGGTCTATCAGACCGCGCTCGAACGCTGGCCCAGCCAGACCGATATCAGCCGCCGCCTCCGCCTGTGTGAGCTGCATTACAAGCTCAATCGTCGCTATTCCGACATCAGCTTTCGCAACGTGCTTTTGCATCTGCCACGCGAGCAGGCCCTTGAACTCTACGACGAGGTGCTCGAGCGGATCCAGGGAAACTATGTCGATGCTGTGCCGTTTGAGCCCCTCCTGCGCCACGCGCTTGACAACCTGGAAGTCGCGCTCCGCGACCCGGTGTTCCTCAAGACAAATGCTGTGGGCGTGACCCAGGAGCAGATCCTCTGGCTGCGGGACGGGCTCAAGCGCCGCAGGGCGAGCCTGAACGCGCCTGACCGGCCTGCTGCGCTTGGCGTGGCCGCGGAAAGCGAGCAGCTCGCGGCCCAGGTGGGCATTAGCAGCACGCCGATTTATCTGGAATACATCTACGGCGCCTGTGATGCGCTCGACGACTTTTCAAGCTATCTCACTCCCGACAAGCTCGAGGATCTCTACGCCATGATCGACGGCAACTTCGTCGGTCTGGGAGTGGAGCTCAAACTCGATCCCAAGGGGCTCAAGCTGGTGGGCGTGATCCACGGCGGCCCCGCCTGGGAAGCCGGGCTCAAGGTGGGCGAATGGATTGTCGAGGTCGACGGCCGCGCGGTGAAGGGGCTGGGACTCGATGAAGCTGCGAACCGGCTCAGTGGCGAGGAGGGCTCGCTCGTGGAGCTGGGTGTTGCCACCTCCGATGGCAAGGACGTACGCAGGCTCAAGCTCACCCGCCGGCACGTCGACGTCGAGAGCGTGCAAAACCGCAAGCTGATCGATCGCACGGGACTGGGATACGTGCAGCTCACCGGCTTCCAGAAGACGTCCACCGAGGAGCTCGAGCGGGCGATCACCGCGCTCGAGGCCGAGGGCATGCGGGCGCTCGTGCTCGACCTCCGCGGCAATCCCGGCGGGCTCCTGAATGTCGCTGTGGAAATCGCCGAACGCTTCCTCGAAGGCGGCCTGATCGTCTCGACTCGCGGCCGTGCTGCCGGCCAGAGCCAGGCGTATTCGGCCAGTGGTAGACCGCGCTGGCGGTTCCCGCTCTACGTGCTCACCGACCGCGATAGCGCAAGCGCCAGCGAGATTCTGGCGGGTGCGCTCCAGGATCACCGCCGGGCTCTGGTCATTGGCACACGCACCTATGGCAAGGGCTCGGTGCAAAGCATCTTCGCCCTCCGCTCCGCGCCCGCCGGCCTCAAGCTCACCACCGCCAAGTTCTACTCCCCGCTCGATCGGCCGTATAGCGAGCAGGGCGTAAGCCCGGATTTCCCGGTTGAGCTTCGCGTGGCCGCGAAACCGGCCGGCGGATCGGTCGTCGATCACGCCGGCGCAATTGGCGATCCCAAGCTCGATCCCGTGCTCGCCGCGGCCATCCGGATCGCCGCCGAGCGCATGCCGCAGTCCCGTTAGGTCGGCGGCACGCTCATGCCGATCGGACTATTCCGTCTCCGCCAGCGGTCTGCCGTCGAGCACGAGGGTTTTGCCCTCGATGCCCGACGTCGCGATCCTGCGGCCGTCGCGGCTCACCGCAAGCCCCAGTCCCTGGTTATGGACACGCAGGTTGAGCGCTTCACGCCCCGTCGCGAGATCCCAGAGCCGGAGCACGCCATCGTCGCCAAGCGCAGCCAGCCGATCCCCCTTCGGCAGAAACTCGAGCCGACGCGGATAGGAGATTCGACCTCCCAGCTCCGCAATCGGTCGTCCGGTCCCAACCTCCCAGATCTGGATCGTCGAGCTCGGCAATGAGGTCAACGAAGCCGAAGCGATCGCCTTGCCGTCAGGCTGAAATGCGATCGCGCCAATCCCCTTGCCATCTTGCAAATGGATCCGCCTGACCTTGCGAGTCGGCAGATCCCAGATCCGCACCGTCTTGTCCAGACCCCCCGAAGCCACGGTCTTGCCGTCGGGGCTCACGGCAAGGCAGAAGATCGGCTCCGTGTGGCCCACGAGCTCACCAGCCCGCTTCCCGCTGCGCACATCCCAGATGCGAATGTTCGTTCCGGCCGGACCCATGTCTGTCGTGAGCAAGTAACGGCCATCGGCCGTGAAGAGCCCGTTGTTGCCGGTCGCGGTCGAATTCTCGAACTTTCGAACGAACTCACCTGTACCGCTCTTGAGCAGGACGACCGAGTGGTCGACCTCCAGCGTTGCCAGTAGATCCTCGGTCGGGCTGAAGGCGACCCAGTTGCGCCCGCCCATCCGCTTGTCGGTCCGCCTGAACAGCGTCTTGCCCGTGCGTGCGTCGCAAACCTGAAAGGTTCCCCCCATATAGCCCGTGGCGACCTTGCCACCGCTACGATCAAACGCGACGCACATGCCGGGATATTTCCGGAACGGTTCTGGGAGCCACATCTCAAGGCCCCCTTGCTTTTGATCGGTATCCCAGAGATAAAGCTCGCCATCGAGCAGACTCGCCGAAGCCAGGCGTGCGTCTTCCGCCGCGAACGCCAGATCCCATACGCCCGATTCGTGCCCGCGGAGCTCCGCGGGCGGTTCATCTGTGAGAGTCGTGTCCCAGACCCGGATCATGCCGTCGCTCGAGGCCGAGGCAAGGCGTTTGCCGTCGTGGCTGTAGGCGATCTTGCGAATCGTGCCATGCTGGCCCGTCAGGGTGGTTTTGCGCACGCCCGTGGTCGCGTCCCAGATCCCGAGCCACGCCAGGTTGTCGGTCGATCCGGCGACCGACTTTCCATCCGGGCTGAAGGCCGCTGTGCTCATGTGATTCTCGATCGACTGTTGCCAGATCCGCTTGCCCCGCGCGGTCTCCCAGACCTCGATGCCGCGACCGGCCGCCACCAGTTTCTGGCCGTCGGGGCTGACGTCGAGACCCTGGCACGGGAAGTCCAGAGAGACGGTCGAGATCGGCTCGTAGGCGGGCAGGCGCCAGACCTTGATCTCCGACCGACTCTGGGTCTGGTCTGAGAATACCGCCGAGGTGACCATCGTCTTGCCGTCGCGGCTGAAGGCGATGCTGGCTTCACGCGGGGAATGGCCGATCAGCCGGCGGATCTCCCTGCCGGTGCGGGGATCCCAGAGCACGATCTGTCCATCCGCGGAGAACGTTGCGAGGACGTCTCCCGACGGGTGCAGCGCGATCCTGGAGTTGGTGGAACGCGCGGCGGCGATTTGCCGGATCAGCTTGTGGGACCGGATGTCCAGGATCGCCACGTCGCCGGTCGCGTTGACTGTATCTCGGCTGACCGCCATCCACTCGAGCCTGGGCGCAAGTGCGAGATTTGCGGTCAGGTACGGCGCGAGCGATTCCGTCCAGAGCGATTCCTGCATCGCCCTCTCGAGATAGTAGCTCTCGAAGCGGCGGTAATCGGGCTCGCCAGGCTGCGAGGGTTTGGTGGTTGCGAGCAAGAAACGCGCGCGTGCGGCGTTCCCCTGGTTCCATTCGTTCTGCGCCAGGCTGATGGTACTCAGGTACGCGATGTTCCCGGCCCGGTCGCGGGCGGCAAGGGCTTCTTCCTTGGCCTCGCGTTCCCGGATCGCGGCGGCATCCGCCGCGCGGCGAGCTTCCAGCTCCAGGTTGCGCGCGTGGGTTGCAGCCACGGCCTGCCACAGGCTGATGACCGCGGCTCCCGTGAGAATGAACAGGAACGCGAGCGCGGTCGTGACCACCGAGCGATGCTTGCGCACGAACTTTCGCATGCGATACGCACCGCTCGGAGGCGCAGCGAGCACCGCATCGCCGCCCAGGTACCGTATCAGGTCCGCGGCCAGGCCGCTCGCGGTCTCGTAGCGGCGGGCTCGATCCTTCTCGAGCGCCTTCATCACAATCCAGTCGAGATCGCCACGTACTGCCCGCGCAAGTGCAGCCGGCTCGGACTTGCGGCTCGCCGCCAGCGAGGGCAAGGTCTCGATCGAGCTCAACCGCACGCTCGGGCGCGGCGGCTCCTCCTCCGCTATCACGCGCCGAATCTCCTCCCACGCCGCCGCACGCAACCGCTTGCGCTCGAGCGGCGTCGTGCCGGTAAGCAGCTCGTAAAGCACCACGCCTAGCGAATAAATGTCCGTACGTGTGTCGACGTCCAGATTGTTAAGCTTGGCCTGCTCCGGAGACATGTAGAGCGGCGTGCCCAGCACAGCCTCGTGCGCTGTATGGAGCGTCAGATCGGTGAGCGGCTGGTTGACCGCCTTGGCCAGTCCAAAATCGATCACCTTGGGCATCGGCCGATCGTCATAGGGGGCGACCAGGATGTTCGAGGGCTTCAAATCGCGGTGGATGATCCCCTTCTGGTGCGCGTGCTGCGCGGCCTGGCACACTTGCACGAACAGCTCGAGACGCTGCGAAACGCTCAGCCGGAGCGAGTCGCAGTACTCGGTAATCGGCACTCCCTTCACGTACTCCATCACAAAGTACGGCCGGCCTTGCTCGGTGATGCCGCCGTCGAGCACCTTGGCGATATTCGGATGATCCATGAGCGCAAGCGCCTGCCGCTCGGCCTCAAACCGCGCGAGCACGCTCTTCGAGTCCATCCCAGCCTTGATGACCTTGACGGCGACCTTTCGCTTCACCGGGGCGACCTGCTCGGCCATCCAGACCGAGCCCATGCCTCCCTCGCCAATCCGCTCGATGAGCTTGTAACGGCCGGCGATGACCACCCCCTCGTGGGGCGTGCCAAGGATCGCGGCGAAATCGAGGGCCTGGGGCGCCGCGGTTACCGTGCACTCAAGCGGCGGACGGTCGAGCGGCCCAGCAGACTGGAAATGGGCCTCGATGAGTGCCGCGAGCCGGGCACGCTGCTCCGGATCGTTCGCACAGGCATGGTCAAGAAGCACTGCGCGGGCCTTGGGATCGCTAATGGCGATGGCTGCGCTGAAGAGATCGGGCTCGTTCATGGTAAAATCCTCCCGCCATTCAGCGAATTCCCGCGCGACCGAGCGCAGCCGGGTGCCTTTTTTCAGGATTTCTTGAGCTCAAGACTGATCCAGGCGCGGGCGTAGGCCCACCAGGAATCGGCGGTGCGTGGCGCGATCCCAAGCGCAACTGCGCACTCCTCGAGGTTGAGTCCGCCGAAGACGCGCAGCTCGACAAGCTCCGCGTGCCGGGGGAACTGAATCGCGAGCCGCTTGAGGATCTCATCGAGCGTTTCGAAATCGTCGCTGGGCGGGAGCTCGGCCTCGAGATGCGACTCGAGCTCCACGCGTTTTCCCCCCGCCCGTTTCTCGGCTTTCCTGGCGCGTGCGTGGTCGACCAGAATCCTGCGCATGGCCTGGGCAGCCGCGCGTAAATAGTCAGTGCGGGAGGCAAACGCCCGATCCCCCCCGAGCTTGAGAAACGCCTCATGCACCAGGGCGGTCGCGTTCAGGGTATGATCAATCCGCTCCGAGGCCAGCTTCGCCGCCGCCAGCTTGCGCAGCTCGCCGTACACAAGCGGTAAAAACTCGCGTGCCGCGCGGGCGCCTGGTTCCTCGGCGTCGGGAGGCGAATGACTCATGCTTGAAATGCTAGCGTGGCTGTGCGGGCGCGTCGACCGCCCGGGCGAGAATCATGCCCCCCTGCTCCGTCGAATCGTAAGCTTCGATCATGGTACGATCTTGGCCACCGCGCGATCGGAACGAGCGGACCCTGTCCTGAAGCGGCCGGAGCTTGCGAACCTTGGAACGGCTTGTCCCGGAGAAATCCCGCTCGGGCCCCAATCGGCTCGATCCTCAGACGGCCTGGACCGTCGTGACCGATTCGCCGCTCAAGGGCCTCTCTTACGCACGCGAAGCCGGCGTGGTGCTCGCCTGGGACGAGGCCAATCAACTCTACCTGCTCAACCACCGCGGCGAGTCGATCTCTTACTCACGCGCAGCCAGCCGGATCAACGCAGGCGCGATCAGCGATGACGGCAGTCTGATCGTTCTGCTGGTTGAGTCCTCGGGTGCCGAGATGCTCTTTCTTTCGCCCGACTTCGAGGTCCGGCTCGAGCGTGCCGCGCCTTCCGAATCAACGTTCGTTGCACTCGACCCGCATGGCCGATACGCCGCGGTGGGGACCAAACAACGCGCGCTGCACATGGTGACACGGCACGGTCGGGTGGCCGGGCGGATCGATCTCCTCGAGCCCCTCTCGCACCTGGTGTTTATTCCTGACCGGCCGCTGATGGTGGGCGCAGCCGCCTATGGCATGATCGTGGGCATCGCCATCGATCGCCCACGCTCGGCCGAGAGGCTCGACCTCGAGCTCATCTGGCAGGACCGGCTGACATCGAACGTCGGCCGCCTGGCCTCGAGCGGCGACGGCTCGATGATTCTAGCAAGTTGCTTCACTCTGGGAATTCAACGGTTCGACCTGGCCGGGCGCAACGAGGGTTCGTATCACCTGGGTGGGACGGTCTCGCACGCCGTGCCAGACTTCCCGGGGCGAACGATCGTGGCCGCCACGCTCGAGGGAGATCTGGCGGTTTTGAGCTCCGCCGGCAACGTGCGCTGGCGGGGCCAGGTTGAGCGCCCTGTATCGCATCTCGAAGTCGACCCGCTCGGCCGATTCATCATCCACGGCCGCTCCACTGGCGAGATCACTCGACTCGACCTCTTTTCCAGCGGCGAGGCCCCGACCCGCGCACGCGCAGCCGCCGCCTCGCCCCGGCCCGCCGCGCGGAGCGCGCAGGCCACGGGCTCTTCCGTTCGCAAGGCCGACTGGTCCGTGCCTGTCGTCGACCAGCTCGAGCAGGGCGAGACCGCCGTCGTGGCCGTGCTCGACGATCCCCCCACCATCGCCGTGTTCTCCAGCCCCAGCCGGCTCCAGCTCCTCGACGCCACAGGCGCAAAGATCGCCTCGGGCATCGACGTCGGCGGAGTCGGCCGCGTGCTGCGCACCGTACCCGGCTGGATCGCCGCGGCAACCGATCGCAATATCTTGCTCCGTGACGCCCGCCAGAACCATCATTATCGGCTCGACGTCAGCCTGGTGGAGGTCACTCATCTCCTCATCCGGCCTGACGATTATGGCCTTGCGATCGTGCAGGAGCGCGACCGCATCGGCCGCCTGACCCCAGGCGGCAAGTGGGTCTGGCGGCAGGAACTGCGCGACCCCATCGAGGAAATCGCCATCGGCGACAAGGACGCCACCGCCATCACCACCGGCGGCGGCGACCTCATT
>DAIDHX010000216.1 GCA_027451885.1 Planctomycetales bacterium | reverse complement strand
CGCACCGGTGATGCCACGTAGACGACCCCCTGGATCAGTTCGGCCTTCTTGACCTCAGGCATGGCCGTATAACGCCGCAAGAACTCCGCACCCGTCAGATGGTCCCCATTCTCGAGCGGAAGAATCTCAGGCGCGGCAATGCCCGACGCGATCGGTCGGAGCGTTCGCTCTCGGGCGCTCGGAGACATGATCTCGCCCTCGGAAAGACAGGCCACGCGACTCTACCTGATCCAACGCCAGTATACGCGGAGCCAAACACCCGCGCCGAGCCGCGTGGAAAGGTGCGCTTCGCTCCGCTTTTCCCTTGCCTTCGCGTCGTTTCAAGGTGATATGATTGCAAGCGAGGTTGTTCTACCCTTCGCGTGATGCAGCATTTCAAGATTCAGCCAGGTGCGCAATGGCTCATGAGCGCGAGGAATGGAGCTTGCTGCACGATGCGCTCGCGGTGCATCTGGGCTTCACTCCCGGGCCCGAGGCGGATTCGGTTGTCGAGATCCGGCCCGAGCTCGATGCAAGCGCAAGGGCAGTCATTGCGACCGTCGCGCGTGAGCTGCTTGAGCGGCATGGCGGCGATCCTGCGCGGTGCTTGCAGTCGCTGTCATCGTTCGAGCGCGTGCTCGAGCAGCTTGAGCGTGACCAGCGGACTGGGTCGCATCCCACCGTCGGCGCTCCCCTGGACAGCATCGACGAGGGCGAAGTTCCGGCCTATCCTCCGCAGACAAAGCCAGCCGCGGCCGAGGTTGGCCTTCCCACCTCGACCGGCATGCGATTCCGGTTGCTTCGCGCGCACGCGCAAGGTGGGATCGGCCGGGTGTTCGTGGCATACGACGCCGAGCTCCAGCGCGAGGTCGCGCTCAAGCAAATCAAGGCGGAGCGGGCGGACGATCCTGACAGCCGGGCTCGATTCTTGCTCGAGGCCGAGGTGACTGGCCGGCTCGAGCATCCCGGCGTCGTGCCCGTTTATGGATTGGGCGTTGACGAGCGTGGGCGGCCGTTTTATGCGATGCGATTCGTGCGCGGGCAGAGCCTCGAACAGGCGATCAAGCACTATCACGACAGCCCGGCGAGCACGCGCGAAAAGTCACTGGAGTTGCGCAAGCTGCTCACACGGTTCGTGGACATCTGCCAGACGATTGCTTACGCGCACAGCCGGGGCGTGCTACATCGCGACATCAAACCCGCGAATGTGCTTTTGGGCCCATTCAACGAGGCGCTGGTGGTGGACTGGGGGCTGGCGAAGATCTTCGGTAAGCCGGTGCAAGCCCGGGCGAAGCTGGGGCCGGGCGCGAGCGCAAAGCCCGCTTCGGCCGAGCCTGCGCGAGAGCCTGACCAGCCGAGACCGAAAAAGCGATCCAGGCGTGTTGAGCTTGTGGTGCTGGCGCCCGCGGCGGATACGTCCACCTGGCCGGCGGCGGAATCAGCCTCGGATACGGTTGAACGCCCTGTGGGGCTGGAAGAGCCCGCGGGCGAGCCTGGCTTTACGAGCTCGACCGAGACCGCGGCAGGCACGGCATTCGGCACGCCCGCGTTCATGAGCCCCGAACAGGCCGAGGGACGGCATGACGAGCTCGGGCCCACGACCGATGTCTACAGCCTGGGTGCGGTGCTCTATACACTGCTCTGCGGCAGAGCTCCATTTGAGTATATCTGGTGCGACGTCACGGCGCTGCTCGAACGGGTGAAGGTGGGTGAATTCCCAACCCCTCGTAAGATCAAGGCGACCGTTCCTCGCGCGCTTGAGGCGATCTGCTTGAAGGCGATGGCCAGGCGGCCCGAAGAGCGTTACGCCACGGCCGCGCTTTTGGCCGAGGATGTCGAGCGCTAACTCGGCGACGAGCCGGTGACTGCGCTTGTGGAGCCGTGGTGGATGACGGCGCTGCGCTGGGGCCGGCGGCACAAGCCGATCGTCGCCAGCGCCGCCGCGGTTCTGATTGCGTCCGTCATCGGACTCACAGCGGGTATCGTGCTCATTGCGCGTGAACGCAAGGCAACCGAAATTCAGGCCAGGGCCGCGATCGAACGCGGCAGAGAAGCCGTCACCAGGACGATGCAGCTCAACCAGAAGGCCGAGGTTCTCAGGCGCAAGAACGCGATCAGCCACATCAATTTGGCTTCCCGCGAATTCCTGGATGACAACGTTGCTCTGGCGGACGCGCTGCTTGCCGAATGCCCGACCGACCTCCGCGGCTGGGAATGGGATTACGCGCGGCGGCTGGGGCATTCCGAGCTCGCGTCCTGGCCGGGGTCCAGCCTGGGGTTTGACGTCTGGAAAGTGGCGTTCGCGCCCGACGGCAAGCGGCTGGCCAGCGGCAGCGGACCCTGGTTCCAGCCTGGCGAGTCAGCCACCGCGGAGCTCGTGGTCCGCTCGATACCCGACGGCAAGGAGATCTTCGCCTCGCGCGGTGGCCAGGGCTGTATCCAGGCCGTGGCCTTCGCACCTGATGGCAAACGGCTGGCATACTCCCGCGCGGTGGAAGGCAAGGCGGTCCTGGGCGTCGTGACGGTCGTGGATCTCACAACCAAGCAGGCGGCGTGGACGATCAAGGTCGAGGGTACGAATGCTCCCTGCGTGGCGTATTCTCCCGACGGGCGGACGCTCGCGATTGGGCGCGGACGGTTCAACAGCTACGCCCTCGCTGGCGATGTGATGCTGCACGATGCGGCCACCGGGCGCGAACAGGGCCCGGCTGTGGCGGGACCGCCAGGCGGCGTTCTTGGTCTCGCCTTCGCGCCGGATTCGCACAGGCTGGCTGTCTCGGGGCGGGACGCCGTGCTCGTGTACGAACTCGGCGCCGCGGGCCGGCCGCTTACGCTGCGACTCGAAGGCCACACAGGCTTCGTTTACGCCATCGCCTACAGCCCGCACGGCGACCAGATCGCCACCGGAGGTTGGGACAATAGCATCCGGCTCTGGGACGCCGCCACAGGGCGGCAAATTCGTACTCTGCTCGGACATCGCGGGTTCGTGCGCGCACTCGCGTATTCGCCCGACGGCCGCTGGCTCGTTTCGTCCGGCGAAGACAGAAGCGTGCGCCGATGGGATCTTACAGGAAGGCACGAGCCCGCGGTCTACCACGGCCACAACGGCTTTGTGCATACGGTCGCCTTCGCCCCCGACGGAGCAAGTTTCGCATCCGGCAGCCTCGATGGTACAGTCAAGGTATGGCCCGCGGCCGAGCCGCTGGCGCAGCCAATCATGAGCGCGGGCGACGGCTGGGTAGGACGTGCGTCATTCGCGCCCGACGGCCGATCGATCGCCTCGATCCATAACGGCGAGTTCCGCGTCTGGGACGCTCGCACTGGCGAAGAGCTCGTACGCAGACCCGCTACGATCGGCTTGCTCGGCGAGACGGCGCTTGTCCATGCGCCGACTGGATCACTTCTCGCCGCCGGCGATCGCCCGGGCGAGATCAATCTCTGGAACGTCAAGAACTGGACTCCCGTGCGAACGCTCCGGGTGATCGACGCCAATCCCGCGCGCTGCCCCGCGACTGACGCGATCTTCACCGGCGACGGAAAACGCCTCGCGTCCTCGCACGGCGATGGCGCAGTTCGAATCTGGGACGTCGCCAGCGGATCGCTGCTGCTCAAAATCCAGGCCCATGCAAAGTCGATCCACGCGCTTGCGCTTGGTCCCGATGAAAAATCTCTCGCGACCGCCGGAGATGATGCGCTGGCTTGCGTCTGGGACGTGAACTCGGGCGCGAAAGTGGCGGAATTCAAGACTCACAAGGAAGGCGTGCGCGACGTCGCCTTCTCTCGAGACGGCCGGCTCATCGCCTCATGCGGCGGCGCCTATCGCGGCGAAAACGCCGAGGAGCTCTACCTCTGGGATTCCCGAACGGGCGCGCTCGCCAGACGCCTGCGGGGGCATACCGCCATGGTCACAGCCGTGGCTTTCTTGCCCGACGGCAAGCGACTTGTGAGCACCAGCGATGATCGCACACTCAAGCTCTGGGACCTTGAGCACGGTGATGAGCTCTACACTCTCCGCGGACACACAAGCGGAATCTTATGCCTGGATATGAGCCGCGACGGCCGCAAGCTCGTCACCGGCGGCATCGACTACCGGGCGCGGGTGTGGAGCACGCTGTCCGCAAAAGGTGCTGAGGCATTCGCGCTTGCCGCCCGCCGCGAAGCCGCCGAGCACGTGCAAACACTGTTCAACAAGCTATTGCTCAAGAGCGAGGTGCTCGATGCCCTCAGGCACGAGCCAGGGCGCCCGCCCGGCCAAACCCAGGCATCGCTCGAGATCGCGGCCAGGTGCACCGAGAACGCCAACCGGCTCAAGGAATCGGCCTGGCTTCTGCTCATCCAGCCGAACGTCGGTCCAGAAGCCGCTGCGCACGCGGCCCACATGCTTGAAGCGGCCCGTGGCGTCATTGAACATGATCCCGGCCGAGAGAGCGACATGCTCTCCGCGCTTGGCCTGGCTTATTACCGAGCAAACCAGCCCGCCCGCGCACTCGAGGCGCTCCAGAACCTGCCCCCAGACACAGGCGATCCCATCGACTCATGTGTGCGCGTGCTCGCAAATGCCCGGCTTAACCGCAGAGACCAGGCCAAAACCGCGCTCGCACGTTTCGAGACACTCGCCGTACAGTCCGAATTCGCACATGATTCCGTGATTCAGAACCTCCTCACCGAGGCGCGGATCGCCGTGGCAAGGCCAGAATCACGCTGAAATTGCCAGCGCTTGCTTCACCTGCCCACGCGCTCGAGCACAAAGAACATCGCCCTGCGCGGGGGCTGCGGGCGGGTGTCATACATCACCCCCAGATAGACGCCTGGCTCGACCCGGCGGATCTCGTCGCGATACCGCGCGAAGACCCGCGAGGTGCGAGAATAATCCAGCACAACCGCCGGCCTGCCATCGATCCAGCTTTCGCCTTCGTGAACCTCAGCGCGAATCATGCGCAGGCCGAAGAAGCGATTGACCACCCCCTGGCCGCCGGCGTCAAACCACTTACCCTGCCACACTGGAGTCGCCCCGCGCGAGAGAATCCTCCCAAGCACCGAGCCGGGGGCGAGGATCGCAGTCCCCTTGAACCAGCCAGCCGGGATTGCTTCCGCCTCACCTGCGCGGTAAAGCGCTTCAAGCTCGTCAACCCTCATCCTGCGCAACCGGGAACCTGCGTTTACGCCTGAGGATTGCTCGCGACCGGGGCGTCCAAGCGCAGTCCCACAGAGCAGCACAACCCCCAGAGCCACTAGCTCGCGCATCTTCGACATCGGTGTTACAATCCCTCCCCTCGGCCAGGGCAGAAGAAACCTGCGCCGGCTTCGTGCACGAGAACCCTCGATTGTGCGTGATGGTTGGCTCTCGTGCGCACCCCTGGTCCAGATTTCCCGAAATACCTCGGCGACCTCGGCTGGCCGAAGTACAAACCAGAACGCCGACAGGGACAGCCCCACGCCGTGCCCGGGGAAGGTCTCGTGTGCCCACTGCCGCGAAACAATCCCGCGCCACGATACCGATACGCTTCTATGCGGCCCCGCACCGTCGTCACCAGCTCACTCAAACCCAGGCTCTCGCCCGCCGGGTACCAGCAGTTCGCGCAAGCGATCGCCGCGGGGCAATCCCAGCCCGAATCACGCTCGTCGCGGCTCTTGCCCTGATCACCGTGGCGCGGATTCCTCACGGCGTCCGAGCCGCTTGAGGAAATCGCGGAACTGCGGCAAAGCCTCGATCGTCGGCTGAGGATAGGACAGCGTCCCCTTCACGCGGGCAATGAGAAACGGTGTGGATGCCTCGCGGGTGAAGTCCGACAGAAATGGCACGTGGAACCGGTCTCGGCCCAGGAGCACCGAGAGCTTGAGATCGAGCGCCCCTTGAGGGTCGAGCGTGCCCTGCCCTTGCAGGCTGAATGCATTGCCGGTGAATTTGATGGGATCAAAACGCGTGGTGCCGTGATCGATGGTGAACACGACGTCGGCGGAATCGAACGCCGTGCGCCCGGGATTGCGGGGCGATTCCGCCACGCTGGGCGCGACATCAAGAAAACGATTGATCACGCGAGCAAGCTTAAAGAGCGGCGGCAGCTCACCCAGGCGCCCCTGAGTGACATGCCCTTCACCTTGCCCGTGCACGTTATGTACGTCGGTGCCGAGACCCGAAACGGCGACACGCGCACTTAAGAGCCCCTCAAACGACTGCCGACCCGGCAGCGTGCGCGCAAGCTGCTCGAGCTTGGCGCCGTCGAGCGAAAGCTGGGCCTGGTACCGGGGCGTTGTATCCAGACTGATCTGCCCCTGGCCCAGAAGCCGGCCGCCCAGGTAACGCGCTTGCAGATTCTCAAGCTTGGCAAGCCCCCCCTTCACCGAGAACGGAGACTCCGCCGCCGTGATCTGCTGGCCCGCCACCACCACGCTGTCCAGCCGGATCACACCCGCAAGCTCAACCCCGGTGCCGTTCGTCCAGCCGTGCATCCGTTCGATCTGCCCCTGAATGTGCTCGAGCGGAATCGCGGTGCGCACCGTGTTGTCCAGAAACACGACAAGCGTATTATCCCAGCGGCACCAGGCGAGATCTCCCGGCCGGCCTGACCATCCGATCTCGAGATCGCCTCGCGCGGAAAAAGTCTTGCCGTCGTCGATCCGGAGCGCAAGCTGCGACATCAAGTGCGGCATCTTCTTGCGCAGGTCGGGGTCGAAGCGAATCCCCTCGACCCGGAGCCCAGTGACCGCGAGATCGAATCGGCCCGTGTCCTCAAGCTGAACGGTGCCAGAGGTAAAGTAAGCGGGAGCGCCTCGAAATTCGAAGCTGACGTCCTTCATACCCACCGCGCCATCGTCGAACACGAAGCGGCCCCCCACGCGATCCATCCTCAGCTCGATAATTCCGCCTTTTTCCTTGGGCACGCCCGGCGTGCGCGGAACCTCAAGGCGAACGCTCGCTTCCTTGCGCGGGATGATCACGATATGAGTGCGGTCCGGCTTGCCCGGGTAAACATGTACCTCAGCCGTTTCGATGTCGCATGCGCCCGCCGGGTTGATCGTATCCCAAGCCTTGCGCCAGCCGGGCTGAAGCGAGCGCTTGAGCTCGTCGGTAAACGGCAGGTTGACGGCCTGCAGCACCACATCCACCTTGAGCGGATCCTGCCCGGGAACCTTGCAAGCGATGGGCAGACGCTCGACACTACCGCTGGCGGCGACCATGGTCTGGCCGTTCCGGCCGCGGATGTTCTTGAAGATCCACGAATCGGGGTGGAGCTCGAGCCGGCCCTTGAGGTCCCGCAGCGGGAATGGCAGCGGGTTCCAGGTCATTTCGCAGCGCTCGTCGAGATCGATATCCGCGTTGATCGCGATCAGTCCCTCGGGCCGCACGCCTGGGCCGATCTCGGGCCTGCGGTCGACGACCGCCCTGGCATGGACCACACCCGATGGATTAAACTCATCCACAAGTTTGCGAATGTCTGGCGGGAGCGCTTTCTTGAAGAGATCGTCGACGGGTGCGGCCTCGGCCTCGATCTCCAGGTGCACCACAGCGTCCTCGCCGGGGTCGTCGATCTGCCCCTTGATCGACAGCGGCTTGCCTCCCACCAGCGAATGCAAGTCGAGCGTCACGCGCTTGCCTGCCATCCGCACCTGCCCCGTGATGTGGTCGAGCGGGTACTTGAAGTCGCGGTAGACACCGGCGACGTCGCGGCAGGTCACAACAGCCGAGACGTCGACGTCGCGATCCGCCCCTGCCCGCTGCAAATGCACTTCGGAATCGACCCGGCCGCGGATGCCAAGCAGGTCCCAGAGATCATCAAATTCCTTCGGCGTGTGCATGCGCAAGCGTTCGTCGAGCTCAAGATCCGACAGGTCGAGCCTGAGGTCGAAAACCGAGCCCGGCACCGGTCCAAGCGCGAAGACGCCCTGCGCCCGTGCGGTGGTCTGCCCGTTCGTGCCCTCGAGATGCTTGATCACGAGCCGATCGTTGGAAAGCACCGCGTGCGCAGAGACCTCGCTCAATGGGAACGGCAGCTTGGAGCATTCCCAGACGGCGTCGCGGAGCCGTAGCTCGGCCTCGTATCGCAAGCGCGCACCAACCGCGGCCCGGGGGTCGTAAAGCACGCGGACCGACTCGACATCGACCACCCCGCCGCTCATCGCAAGCTGCTGGAATCCCGCCCGTGCCTCGAGCGGAATCCGTCGCCGGAACGCCTCCGAGATCGTCATCCCCGACAGCGAGCCCGAAAGCTCAACCACCCCCGTCGCCAGGTCCATCGTTCCCTCGAGGGCCAGCCGGTCGAACATGTCACCGCGGGCAGACCCCTCAAACTTGTAGCGCGAGCCTCCCGCCGTTTCGATCCGCAGCGAAAGCTCACGCAAGACCGCGGGAGCTCGCACGGGCCGGCCGTCCGCCGTCCGAATCTCGGCGTCGTCCACCAACTCAAGCGTGCCGTTCGTGATCGTGATCGGCGGCGAGGCATCGACCTTCGGACCCGGCCAGGGATCCGCCAGAAGACCCTGGATATTCCAGGTGCCATCCTTCCTCCGCGTGAGTCGGAGCACAGGATGCGAAGCACGGATCTCCGTTACCTCAAGCCGGCCTTGCAATAACCGACGCGGACTAAACCCAACCTGAAGGTAAGGTACCCGCAGCGTCGTAAACGCCGTACTGTCCACCGGCTGGCGGATCAGGGCCTCATGCAGCACAAGCCCTCCGCCCAGAATCGAGAGCCGCACCCGGCCAGGCTCCAGGGTCGAACCCGGCAAGAAACGCGCAGCGCTCTCCCGAATCAACCGCGAAACCGTCGCCCCGTCCGTGAGATAGACGAAAAGAAACCCTAGCCCGCCAGCCAGGATCGAGGCGACAAGCACCGTCGCCCAGACCAGCCCCTTCACGAGCCGGCGACCGATCCGCATCCTTGCGGCCCTCCTGAATTCTCGGGGTTCAAGCCCCCGCGCCTCGATCCTGATCCGTCCGGACCAGGCGCACCATGCCCCCCGCTGCCAGGATCAACACGGGAGGCTCGGCCGGCAGTCTGTACCGCATTGAACTCGCAAACACCAGATGAAC
Source organism: Planctomycetales bacterium (assembly GCA_027451885.1). Lineage (GTDB taxonomy): Bacteria > Planctomycetota > Planctomycetia > Isosphaerales > Isosphaeraceae > JAKBAP01. The sequence continues at coordinate 43,273 of DAIDHX010000216.1, read as the reverse complement.
CGCACAGAAATAGAGAATCGGCCCAGCCAAAAGCAACCAAACCCTCAGATCTTTCCGCTTTCTCCACAATTCCCAGCCCGCCAGAAACCAGAGGGGTAATTCCACAATTGCACCCAAAATCAAAACCAACCACCCCAGGCGGCCTCCCGCTTGCGGCCAGGGTGTCCAGTAAAGCCGGGCCTTGATCGCGGCAAGCTCAAGCGCCCGCCCGGGATGGGATTGTGCAAAGGCAATTGCACGATCGCGAAGTGCAGCATCCTGATCCTCCTCGTCGAGTGGCCAGATATCCTCATCTGCCAGGAAGCTCATGTCGCTCGCACCCGTCGCGCGGGGACTCAAGCCATCATACAGGCTCGCACCCATCCAGAGCGCGGTCGGCACGAAGCGACCGTAGATTCGCTCGTTGCGGATCCACCAGGGCGCCATTACCGCCGCGACGCCCACGCACACGCCTGATCCCGCCAAAATCACACGCCTGTTCAAACGCCCAAGTAATACCATAAACCCAACCAGGATAACTGGATAAATCGCCCAGGAGGGTCTCACGAGGATCGCGCTTCCGGCGGCAAGTCCAGTGCCGAAAGCTTGCCAGACCCGGCGGCGATCCACACCGTTCCAGATCACCGCGAATCCCCAAAGGCCAAGCAACATGAGCGGCACGAAGACCGCTTCTGAAAGCAAAATCACCGAGCCTGCCACCGCATACGGGTGGAGCGACAGGAGAATTGCTGCAACATAAGATTGGGATTGCACTTGAGGCGAATGATCTGGATCTCCCACATGCCGGGACAGCAGCGCCAAAAGGGGGATACAGGCGGCGCCCAGCAGCGCCTGGACGAGCCGCGCGACCAGAGGCGAATCACCACCCAGAAACTGGCAGATTGCCAGGAAAACTGGGTATCCAGGCGCACGTAACGCGAAGTGGGGTATATCGTTCCATTCGACGACCTGGTAAAGCGCGTGGGCGCTGATGGTGCGGGCAAGCTGCCAGTACAAAAGCGTGTCGGGATAGAGGCAGATGCGGGCTGCGTCCTTGATCCGAAGAGAGATCTCGAGCAGGTCGGCGGCGAGGAGCCGGGCGAAAAACGCGAGTGCGAAAACCGACCCGATCGAGCCTGTGAACCGGCGGCGAAGGTTTTGGAAGCGATGGCCCATGCCGACATTGTGCGCCTTCGCGTGGGCCTGAGCAAAAACGTGATGCGATCAGGCGCTGAGCGATCGTGCTTGAGTGAGCAACGATCGGCATCAGCGCCCGAGCGAAGTGAGGATATCGCCGACGAACTAGCGGCGACGATGCTCGAATTCGGGATCGGGGAAGAACGCTGGTACATTGATGTTATAGAAGGCTGCCTCGAGATACTCGAGCGCGAGGGCGAAGTTGAGCACCTGGATCGCGTTCGTGAACCCTCCGGCGGGGATGAGCGGCGGGCCGCCGTTCAGGTCGACGATGAACGGTCCAGCCAGGCTCACGACTTGCTGTGGTGTGAGTGCAACCTCAAAGCTCGCCTGTTCGTTCAGGATGTCCTCATTCACTGGCAGGTCGATCAGTGTGTTCAGAAAGCCGGAATGCCGCGCCTCGATCAGTGCGATGGAAGCCGCCGGGGAAACATAGTCCACGCCGAATTGAACCAGGAGCGGCAATGCTCCGAGATACGCTCCCACGCCGGTGTTCTCAAGCGCCCGGGAGACCTGTGCGAACGCCACTTCGTCCATCTGCGCCAGGTTCTGGAATGTGGGCATCGGTCGGGCCATTGTTCCCAGCGCGTTGACCAGAAACTGCACGTGCGCGTTTTCGTCCGACTGAATGGCCTGGAAGTTTTCCCGGGTCCATCCTGGATAGAGATCACGCAGCCTGCGCCGGCCCGCGTGGCTTGACTTCGAGCCCACGATCATCGCGGCGGGTGCGATTGTGGCAATCGTGGCGGCCTTCTTGAGAAAGGATCGCCGGGGAGAATGTTCATTCTGCTCGATCATGGTTCCTGTTCCTTGTAAAGTAAGAAGAAAAGCAAGACGGGAGACTACCCATGCGACGACAGAATGATCGGGTAAGAATCGCCTGGGCAGTCTCCCGAAACGAGGCGGCGGATCCGCCCGCGCATACGCGCGGACGGGTATCGGTCGCACCAGGCTGAGCCTGGGCGTGATTCAAACGCATCAAGCGCCCGGGGGCGTATTGAGAACGCCTTTCCCTAGCGGCACTCGACGTTGAGGACGTCGGTCAGATTCGCGGGGAGCTGTGCGGCCGGGGGGACTGGCGGAACTTCCTGGTAGGCAAGCACAGCGGGTGCAGCCAGGCCACCCAGCAGCACCACCATGCCCATGATGAGCCACAGCCAGCGGCCCCCGATGGCCGCCCCAGAAGAAATCGCCGCGCTTGCGAGCTCAAAGGCACGTGTGTAGCGGGCGGCCAGTTCCTCCTTGCGGCCGGTCGCGGCGAGTCGCATCCCCTTGACCGTTCGTGTGATCAGAACTTCAGGAGCAGCCTCGGCCTGGGCTGGATTCAGCAGCCACAAGAGAAGCGCCACGCCGAGACCAAGGCCGCGGCGATCGAGCCGCTCACGCAACATCCGCCGGCCACGCGAGATCCGCGTTTTTGCCGTACCCAGAGGAACTCGCAACCGCGCGGCCACCTGTTCCTGCGATAGGCCATCCAGGTAGAACAGCACGAGCGGAGCACGATATTCCTCTGGTAGCTGATCGAGCTCGTCACGCACGATGCGCCGGGTGTCGAAGTCGATCCCGGCCGAGCTCGTTTCCACCTCCGACATCGCCGCAATAGACCTTTCTCGTCGCTTTTGGCGGAAGTCACGTGATCGTGCATGGAGCGCTGTGCGATAGGCTACTCCGCGCAGCCATTCGCCCAGAAGCTCAGGATCACGGATCGCTGGAGCTTTTTGTACCAGGACAAGAAACGTCGCCTGGAAGGCATCTTCCGCAGCGTGGGGATCGTGGAGCACTGCGCGGCAGACCTGGAGCACACCGGGCCCGTGGCGCGAAACCAGGCTGCGAAACGCCGCCTGATCCGCCTCGCGGGAAAACCGGGCCAGAAGCTGGCAATCGCTCTCGATCACGCTCGCCATGTCGCTCTCGCAAGCGGCCTGCACGTTGCACTCAACCTCACCCACTCACAATGGTTCTGCCTATCGTAGGCATTCGGGATTCAACTTTCTCAGAAAAAACCTGCGATTGGCCACTGCGCCGCGAACTCTGTTCTCTGAAACCACGTATGAGCACCATGGATTTCAGAGGTCGAGGAATGCTGCGCGCGGGGATGGTGGCGGCGTGCTTGTTCGCGGCGGTTGCCGCCCGATTCGCGTGCAATCGGCCAGATGCGGGTGGGCGCATGGCCCTGGGAGGGACGGTTTCCTGCGGCGGCCAGCCAATCGAATCGGGAGCAATCCTCTTCGAGCCGGGATCTGGCGAGCGGTCAGAGGCAGGCGGGTTGATTGCGCACGGCCGCTTCTGGATCCCAGCCGCTCAGGGAGCCTATCCCGGTGAATACCTTGTCCGTGTCTACGCTGCCTCAACCGCGCAGGCAGCTCCCGCGGCAGGGCAATCCGAACGGGCAAGCCGACCCATGGTCGACCGCGTTCCCGAGCGCTACAATGCGAAATCGAGCCTCACAATCCGCCTGGGTCCGGACAATGCGCGTGACCTTCGCTTCGATCTTGAATGCGAGACCGAAGCACCCGCGCCGTGATTTCCAAACCTCGAGGAGCCTCATCATGTCCCGGCACCCTCAGCGCGGATTTACCCTGATCGAGCTGCTCGTCGTCATGGCTGTGATCGGCGTTCTGGTCGCGCTTTTGCTACCGGCGGTTCAATCCGCCCGTGAAGCCGCTCGCCGCGCCAATTGCATCAACAATCTCAAGCAGATCGCGCTCGCGTTTCATAGTTACGAATCCAGCTCCACTGTCTTACCACCTGGCAAGAAAGGCTGCTGCTGGGGCACCTGGCTGGTCTACACCTTGCCCTATCTCGACCAAACGCCGCTCTATAACGCATGGAACGCGATGGGTAATAACACTCCCGGCTGGCCTGCTCCGTATGACACCGATTTTCGCTACTTTGGCGCCGCGAATGTGACGGTAACCTCGACCCGGCTCCTGGCGTATCTGTGCCCCAGCGACCTGACGAACGCTCCTTTGAGCACGACCCTGGGGGGCGCAACATTCGCCTGCACTTCACAGAATTACGCGGTGAATTTCGGCAACACGATCGCCGCTCAAACCGAATACCAGGGCACTCCATTCCTCGGCGCGCCTTTCAGCGACATTGGCTCGCCACTAGCCGACCACAACCAACCGGCGCACGCGTGCGTTCCCTTGAGCGCCATCACCGATGGTCTCTCGAACACGCTTTTGCTGTCTGAAGTGATCGTCGGCCAGGGGCTTGATCTACGTGGCTTTTCGTGGTGGGGCGACGCGGCCGCGTTCGAGGCGCTCCATCCACCGAACACCAGCTTTCCTGACGTGCTCTTCAGCGCCTACTACTGCAACAACCAATCGCCAAATCCCCCCTGCATGGGCGCAACTACCGCCATTCCAGATAACTACTCAGCTCGTAGCCGGCACCCAGGAGGGGTGAACGCCGCCCTTTGTGACGGCTCGATTCGCTTCGTGAAGAACTCGATCTCAATCTCCGTTTGGAGGAAGATGAGCACCACGCGCGGCAACGAGGTCCTGGGGCTCGATCCCGTCTAACCGCTCGGGCGCGGATGGTTGACCACGCCCTGCGCGGGTATCATAATAGCTAGGTTGTTCGAACTCGCCTGGCTTTGCGCAAGGATCTCCCTGTGTCCCCCTTCCTGCTGGGACAACACCGCATTCTGGCTCGGCTCATGGTGGCCTTATCGGCCCTGAGCTTGATCCATATTCCTTTGCCACAGGCCGACTTCCACAACGTTCGCCATCACGACGGACCGGGTGAATACTGCCCCTTTCACGATCACCTTCTCGCCTGGCATCCCACGGCTGACACAAACGCCGACGTGTCGCTTTTGCACTGGCACTGGTTTGTGTCCCTTGAGGACATGGGGGGCAATACTCGAGCTGCGGATTCGCACCACGGCCCAGGACCAGGACCTTCGATGCACGCTCAACAAGGGGAAGGCCCTGCGTTCGACTGGAGCGCGTCGGCTGCCCTGTGCGTGGATCAAAGCTCACACAGGGGTTCGTCTGACATCGGATCGGCCGCGCTGGTGTGCCTGGCCATCCTCGACCAGCCGCACACCCAGTCATTTTCCCGCCGTCCCACATCCGCGTGCTTCCCGAGCGCGCACTCCCATGCGCTTTCCACGCGGCTGAATTGCTGATCGCCGACCGCGCTGGACGTGAGTGCCCACCGCGATACCGCGTGCGCCGTGGTGTTCGGTCCGCTCGCACCCTCTATTCCCTATCTTCTTATAAGCACTGGAGTTGGCTCGATGGCGATCGCGCTCGCGGGAAATCGCGGCGGAGTCCGCGTGAACACAAGCTGGGTGCCCTGGACTGCGCTCGGGGTGGTGGTTCTGCTATTTGCCGCCTATGTCGGCAAGGATCAACTCGGCCATCTCTCCAAGGGAGGGGGGCAACCGCAAGCGCTGCCGCCGGGTGAAGACAAGCCGAGGAGCGAGGCCTCCAAGAAAACGACCTGCACGCTTTCTGCCGAGAAATTCGAAGCGGCCAAGATTGCACTCGAACCCGCTCGGACGGAAGGACTTCAGACGGAAGTGGGCGTTCCAGGTCATGTTACGGCCAACTTGAACCAGCAGATCGACATCCGGCCGCGGGCGACCGGTGTGATCCGCGAGGTGAAGGTCATGCAGGGTGAGCAGGTCAAGCGCGGGCAGGTGCTGGCGGTGCTCGATTCTCCGGACGTTGGCCTGTCACGGCTCAACCTGCGTGCGCGTCAGCGCGACCTGGAAGCCGCACGAATCGAGGCCGACTGGAAGGACGAGGTTGCAAAGAACGTCGCCTTGCTCATTCCCGAAATGCGCACCGCACTCACGGAGCGCAGGCGGGCCCTGCCTGACGATGACGAGCACGTTGAAATCTCCTGGCCGAAAATCGCCAAGCTGACCGACACGCGGATGATCGAGCGGCAGTTCGCAGGCAAGCAGCTTGGAACCTATCGCGGCACGCTGCTCCAGGCTTATGCGGATTTCGATATCGCCTGCCATGAGGAGCAAAAGACCGCGAGCCCCAAGGGCGTGAACGTGATGGGCGAACATATTCCGCTCGTGGCCCGGCACACGCGAGAAGGCGTGCAGGCGAAGCTCGAGGCCGCGATGGAACAGTCTCTGTTCGACGCCCAGCTCGAAAAAAAGCTGGCTGACAACCGGCTGCGGCAAGCCGAAGGAGCGGTTCTTGACGCAGCGCACCGGCTCGCGCTTCTGGGAGTGGATGTCGACCTGGAGCACGTGCTTTCGCGGGAAGCCTCCCGGGACCTGAGCAAGCCCGATGGCGAGCTTGACGTCACAACTTACCCGATCAAGGCCGCGTTCGATTCCACGGTCGTCAAGCGCACGGCCGCGGCTGTGACCAGCTTCAAGGTCGACGTGACCGACGTGCTCTTCACCCTCGTCGACCTGAGCAGTGTGTGGGTCACCGCGAACGTGCCCGAGCCAGACGTTGCCAAGCTCTCCAGTATTCGCAATGGTACGATCGAGATGACCGCCCAGGCGTATCCCGGGCGCATCTTCAAAGCCAGGCTGCTGTCGGTGGGGGCGATCGTCGATCCTCAAACCCGCAGCGTGCCCATCCTGGCCCAGACGGACAATCGCGACGGCGTCCTTATCGCCGGCATGTTTACGCGCATCATTCTGGACAGCAAGGCACGCGAGGAAGCGCTCACCGTCCCGGCCGCCGCCGTGGTCGACATCGACGCCCAGAGCTGCGTGTTCGTCCCGGCCTCCACCGCGCCCGGCAATCGCAGCTTCTCGATCCGCCCGGTCGAGACCGGACGCCAACTCGGCGACCGGATCGTGATCAAGGCCGGCATCAGGCCGGGCGACGTCGTCGTCTCCTCGGGCGCGTTCATGCTCAAGAGCGAGCTCGTGCTCCAGAACGAACCGGAGGAAGAATGAACATGCCCACGCATGAACTTTCTCTGGTAGTTATACACTCACCCGGACTGCGGCCACTGTCTCCCTCGAGCGGGGGTGACGCATCCTTTCATCACAATCCGGGGAGCCATGCCCTCTCGGCTGATTCGCGGAGGGGAGTTAGACCATGCTGAACGCCGTGATCGAAGCCTCGCTGCGGAATCGGTTCTTTGTGCTTATCCTGGCGCTTTTGATCGCCGGGCTGGGTGTTTACTCCGCGTTCCATTTGCCGATCGACGCCGTGCCTGATCTCACGAACGTGCAGGTGCAGGTGATGACGGAAGCGCCTGCGCTCTCGCCGCTCGAGGTTGAGATGCTGCTGTCGATTCCGGTCGAGGGCGCCATGAGCGGCTTGCCAGACGTCGAGGAGATTCGTTCGATCTCAAAGTTTGGCGTCTCGGTTGTAACGATCGTTTTCAAGGAAGGAACCGACATCTACCGGGCGCGGCAGCTCGTGGGCGAGCGCCTGCCCCGCGCGGCCGAGGCGATCCCGCCCGGCTACGGCACGCCAATGCTTGGGCCGATCGCCACCGCGCTTGGCGAGGTCTTCCAGTTCCAGGTCAAGGCGGACCCGAGCTCGGGCGTGGGACCCATGGAGCTCCGCACTCTGCTCGACTGGTTCATCGCCTACCAGCTCAGGCGCGTGCCCGGCGTCACCGAGATCAATGCCCACGGCGGAGAGCTCAAGACGTTCGAGGTGCAGGTTGACCCTGACCGACTGGCAACCCACCGGCTGACCATGTCCGACCTCTACCAGGCGCTCGAGTCCAACAACGCCAATCAGGGGGGCGGCTATCTGGTACACGAGGGCGAAGCACGCTACATCCGCGGCGTGAGCCAGGCCAAGACGACAGGCGAGATCGCCTCAATCGTGATTGATGAGCAGAACGGCGTGCCCGTCACCGTGGGCACCGTGGCCAAGGTGAAGGAAGCCCCCATGATCCGCGCAGGGCTTGCCACCCGCGACGGCAAGGGAGAGATCGTCACCGGGCTCGTGATGATGCTCATCGGGCAAAACGGCCGCAGGGTTGTCGAGGACGTGAAGGCCGAGATCGAGACCCTCAAGAAAAGCCTCCCGAAAGGCGTGACCATCGAGCCGCTCTATGACCGCACGAATTTGATCGATCAGACTCTCTCCACCGTCGAGCACAACCTGGCAGCCGGCGGCGCGCTCGTCATGCTCGTGCTGCTCGTCATGCTCGGCAACCTCCGCGGCGGCATCATCACCGCGCTTGCGATCCCCCTGTCGATGCTCTTCGCATCCTCAGTGATGCTTGCCACTGGTGTCACCGCGAGCCTCATGAGCCTGGGCGCGATCGACTTCGGGCTCATCGTTGATTCCAGCGTGATCATGATCGAAAACTGCGTGCGCAGGCTGGCGCACGAGGGAGGATCGCGCTCCAAGCTCGAAATCATTCGCGACGCCGCGGTGGAGGTACGCAAACCCACGCTCTTTGGAGAGCTCATCATTGCAATCGTTTACTTGCCGATCCTGGCCCTGCAGGGGACCGAGGGCAAGATGTTCCGGCCGATGGCGCTCACCGTGATCTTCGCCCTTCTGGGCTCGCTCGTGCTCTCGCTCACGGTGATGCCGGTGCTGGCATCGATGTTCCTGCCCAGGCGGCCGAGCGAGACCGAGGTCTTCCTCGTCCGCGCAGTCAAGAAGATCTACGAACCTCCCTTGCGGTTCTTTCTCAAGGCCCCTGTCGCGGCCGTTTTGCTCGTGCTCGCGCTCGTGGGATCGAGCGTCCCAATTGCACTCAACCTGGGGGGCGAATTCATGCCCCGCCTGAACGAGGGGGACCTGCTCGTCGAGGCCGTGCGCATTCCGTCCGCATCGCTCGAAGGGGCGGTCGAGGCTTCCACCCAGATCGAGAACCTGCTCCGGACCATTCCCGAGGTCCGCATGGTCTATTGCAAGACCGGCCGGCCCGAAATCGCCAATGACGTCATGGGCGTGCACCAGACTGACGTCTGGACCATGCTCAGGCCTCAGAGCGAATGGCGCAAGGGGCTGTCGCGCGACGATCTGATCGAGGAGATGAACAAGCTGCTCTCGGAAAAAGTGCCCGGCGTGAAGTTCGGCTTCAGCCAGCCGATCGAGATGCGCGTCAACGAGCTCGTGGCCGGCGTCAAGAGCGACGTCGCCGCGCTCATCCAGGGGCCTGATCTCGAGGTACTCCGGCGGCTCTCCATCGAGGTCGAACGGGTAATCCGCACCGTCAAGGGGAACGCGGACATCAAGACTCCCTCGGTCGGACGCCTGCCCATGCTCAGGATCTCGGTGAAGCGCGACCAGCTCGCGCGCTACGGAATCAAGGCGCAGGAGGTGCTCGACGCCGTGGCCGCGCTCGGGGGACGCACCGTCGGCACCGTGTTTGAAGACTACAGGAGACACCCATTGCGGGTGCGTCTGCCGGAATCGTGGCGTAACGATCCAGACCGCATCGGCTCGATCCAGCTCGTCGACCCCATGGGCCGGCCGATCCCGCTCAAGGTCCTCGCCGACATCGTGCCCGAGGAAGGCCCAAACGAGGTCGAACGCGAGAACATCCAGCGCAGGGCGGTCGTTGGCGTGAATGTCCGCGGGCGCGACATCGCCAGCTTTGTTGCCGAGGCCCAGGAGAAAATCAGCAAACAGGTCGTTTTACCCCCAGGCTACATCATGCGCTGGGGCGGCCAGTTCGAGCACCTGCAAACAGCCTCGCGGCGGTTGCTCGTCGTCGTTCCAATTGCACTTGTGCTCATCTTCTTATTGCTTTATAGCACTTTCCACTCGCTGCGGCTCGCCGCGCTCATCTACACCGCCGTGCCCGTGGCGGCGACCGGCGGAATCTTCGCGCTTTATCTGCGCGGGTTGCCGTTCTCGATCTCGGCCGGCGTCGGCTTCATCGCGCTTTTCGGCGTGGCCGTTTTGAACGGGCTCGTGTGGGTAAGCGCGGTGGAACACCTGCGACAGGACGGCGTCGAGCCCCACGAGGCCGCGCACGAGGCCGCGATCGTGCGGCTGCGGCCCATCCTCATGACCGCGCTTGTGGCCGGGCTTGGCTTCATTCCCATGGCGCTCGCGGTTACCCCAGGCGCGGAGATTCAGCGCCCGCTGGCAACCGTGGTCATCGGCGGGCTGATCACCTCCACGCTTTTGACCACGCTGATCCTGCCCGCGGTGTACCCGTGGTTCACACCACGGTCGCACCCAGAGCACAAAAACGCGATCGTGCCAGGCACCAACGGCGCGGCGAGTTGATTGCGAAACGCTCGGGCTGTTACGATTGCCCCGCGCCGTATCGCGGCAGTTACATATCCACGGATTCTCCAGGGAGCTGGCGAACATGCTCAAGCGCACGTCGATTGTCATGATGATCGGTCTGGGCCTTCTGGCCGCGTCGTCCCGCATTCAGGCCGATGACTCCGCAAAAGTCGAGGGCGACCTGAAGGCCATGCAGGGCGAATGGGTATCGAAGGACGACAGCGGGGAGACGACCTGGAAATTCCAGGGGGATCGCCTCTCGGTCAAGGCGCCCGGGCGGGCCTATGAATTCGTGATCAAGATCAAGGCCGATGCGAAACCGGAGAAACATCTGGACTTCACGGCCACCGACGATTCGCCCGCTGCCAAGGGATCAAAGGCGGCCGGTATCTATAAATTCGATGGTGAAAAGCTGATGATTTGCTTCGCAGCGCCCGAGGCCGATCGGCCCAGGGAGTTCAAGACCGAGTTTCCCAATTCCTTCACCTTCGAGCTCAAGAAAAAATAAGGGAAATCTCCGGGTCGCGCACCGATTATCCACCCGGCGCAAAGGAGGGCGACCTGTGCGGAAGCCGCGCGGGTCGCCCAGCTTGTTACGGCTTAGATCGTGCGAGGCGCCTGGGCGGGCGGAGGCGTTTCGAAGACAACGATCTCGTTGTGGGTCGGGTCGTCCGGGAGCGAGCCTCGAATCGCGACGACCAGATCTCCCGTGTCGACCAGGCCGCGGGCGCGGCACCAGTCGATGATGTAGGAACGAACCGGGATGTGCTCGGGGAGCACAGGCCAGGTCAGGGGCGTCACACCCCAGAAGAGCGACATGGCGCGCGCAGTGGACAGGTCGTAGGCGAGCGCCAGGGTGAGCGCGGGGTTGCGCTGTTTTGAGAGCACAAGCGCAGTGCGGCCCGAATTCGTCGATACCGCCAGGAGCGAGGCCCGCAGCTTGCGAGAGATGCCGCTCGCGGCCTCGACCACGCTTTCCGTAACCGGTTGAACTCGCCCCGCACGCGCAACGGTGGGCGCGCGGTCGATCTCGCTGTTCGCCCAGGCCGCGGCCGACCACGCCCAGGCGCCTCCGCCCGAGAGCCGCGAAAACAAAAGCGCCTCGGCCTCGGCGGCGATCCGATTCATGATGGTCACGGCCTCGATCGGATAATGACCAACCGCCGTCTCGCCCGAAAGCATCACCGCGTCAGTGCCGTCGAGCACCGCGTTGAAAACGTCCGACGCCTCCGCGCGCGTGGGTCGACTCGAGGTCTCCATGCTATTGAGCATCTGCGTGGCGGTGATCACCGGAATCCGCGCACGATGACACGCATCGATGATATGCTTCTGGATCGCGGGGACCCGCGTGACATCAAGCTCAACGCCCAGGTCGCCGCGCGCGACCATCACCGCGTCGGTCTCGGCGATGATCTCTTCGAGATTGGCCAGGGCCTGTGGCTTTTCGATCTTGGCCACGATCCGGGACTTGATGCCGCGGGCCTCGAGCTCTCGCCGCAGTTGAATCACATCCGAGGCCTGGCGCACGAACGAGAGCCCGACGTACTCAACCGCGTTCTTGGCGGTCCATTCAAGGTCGACCAGATCCTTGGGCGTGAGCGCATCGACACTCAGGCTCGCACTCGGCACGTTGATGCCCTGGCTCGAGCGAATCACGCCCGGCAGCGTGGTCCTCAGCTTCGCCCACCCCGAACCGCGGCCAACAACTTTCATCGCCACCACGCCGTCGGCGAAGAGTACCTCCTGACCGACCTCCACATCATCGGCTAACTGAACATACGTAGAGGTCAGCATGTTGGGTTCAAGCGCGGCGTCCGGAGCGTTTGTGAGAGTGAACTCCGAACCCTCCGGGCACTCGGTCGATCCGCCAGGCAACTTGCCGAGCCGGATTTTGGGCCCGCACAGGTCCTGCAGGACGGCGATGTGCACCCCCTCCTCGGCTTCCACCTCACGAATCGAGGCCAGAACCCGGCTGTGTTCCTCGTGAGCCCCATGGGAAAAATTGAGCCGGAAGACGTCCACGCCGGCACGCACGAGCTTGCGGAGCGTTTCCTTGTCACGCGACGCAGGCCCAATCGTGGCCACGATCTTCGTACGAACGTGATCGATCGACTTCGAAGGCGAGCGGTTCATGGCCGGTTCCAGGTGATCGTCGACCGCCCGGAAGCACTCGCCTCCGCAACCGGTCGACCCAATGTCACGTTACCAGACCCTGAGTCCGAATCAATTGAGAATTCTCTCCAGGAGGCGAAAGAGAGGGCGATCCGGAAAGATTGCACGCAAGTGTGACGTGCCGATTATTCCAGGAATTCGAGGGTGATCGAACGCAAGGACTGGGTAAGTTCGATCTCGGAAGATCGAGCCGGGCTGCGCGATTTCGCTTGATAGAATGGATTCGTGGGCGAAAAACCCATGCCCATTCAAGAGGGATCCGGGACACCTCGCGCGAGGACGTGATGAAGCGAGGAATCTTGCTGCTGGTGTTTGTGACGGCGGCGATGCTTGCCATCAAGCTGGCGGGGAAGAGTCCACGGCTGGATGGATTTTCCCGGCCGAGTTGGGCTGCGCCTGCGCCCCGCGCTGGGGAGCCGGAGTCGGCCGCGGGTTTACTGGCCAGGCGCTATCGAGCCGAGGGCGAATCCACACGCAAGCTGGTCGAGCGGGTTGCCAGCCGCTTTGGCCGCCAGGCCTGGCAAATCGAACAGGAGGATGGGCTGCTCGGGCTCAAGTTGCTCGACCGGCTCGACCTGGAGGCCCTCTACTTGCGGGAACAGCGCCCGCAGGATTTTCGCAAGCTCCGTCATCTGGTCGGGGACGATGCCGCGGCCGAGCTCCTCGTCCACTGGCGCGAATATTTCGGGCTGAAGCGCGAGGCGAATGGCGATCGGGCGCTGCTCATTGACGAGATCGCAGCGCTTGACCCAGCCCGGCTCAAGCTGGCGGCGGAACGGCCCGCGCTCCTGCCCCTCTTGCTTGCCGAACCAGAAGCAATGGCTGAATTCCTCGACCAGGCGCGAACCAATCGCTTACCTGAAGCCGAGCTCCAAAGCATCCTCGGGGCGCTCGCGCTTTTTGGGCTCGAGGACGGTCCGGCGAGTCTGAGACGCGCGCTTGCGATCGCCACCAAATACCCCCGGCTTGCTGCGCGGGCTTTTCAAACGCAAGGATTGCCTGGGTTCCTCGTGCTCGAATCGCTCGGAGACGTGGCCGCCGCACTCGAAGATCAGCCGCTCGAACAGGTGCTGATTCTCTTGCTTGTGAACCAGGACCAATGCGTGCGCTGGCTGGGATCACACCGGGCCGAGAGCCTGGCCGAACATGTCAGGCGCGTGCTCGATCGAGGTCTCTTCGAAGCGGCCGGCGGTTGCCCTGGCGCGCTTGCGCTTGCCATTGATCAAGGCACGCTGGGCGAACGCGCGCTCGAGCACGCAGGCCCGGATGCCGCGCTCGCGCTCGCCGCGCTGCCGGCCGACCCCGTGCTTGCCCGGCAGGCGACCGCCGCACTCGCTGAGCATGGCAAGGCTGCGCTCCTGCTCATTGAAAAATATGCTCACGACCCTGAATTTTGCACCGTGATCCGGCGGCATGGAGCCGCGGCGATCCCCCCGATCGCGCAGGTGGATCTTGCGCCTGAGGCAGTCGCCCACCTGGCGGCAAAGCCCGATCGCACACTCGCCGAGACGCTCGCCCTGGGCTTTCTGTTTACGGCGGGTTCGAACGGCCAGGCGATGATCCGGGCAATCGAGCACGACGGCCTGGCGCGTGTGCTCGAGCAAGATGACCGGGCGCCAGGCTTTGAAAAATTCCTGCCGCTCTACGACGCTGCACATCTGGGCAGCGTGGCCTTGCGAGGCTACGTTCCCTCGCGTGAGGAAGCGGCGTGGGCGGCGGTTGACCTGGCGTTCGTGGCGGCGGACGTGCTGGGGCTGATCGCTGGTCCTGAAGGCGCACTTGCCGCGAGCGCGGCAGGTCAAGAAGCCAGGGCGGCCGTACGCTTCGCGGCCAGGTCCGAGATGGAATTGCTCAGCGCGGGCGCAGCCGGCCGCGCGGGGTCGCAGGTCGCGAAGGTCTCGAGCGAACGGCTGGCGCGATACTGGGGAGTTCGCTCAGCCGGCGGCGTCTCACGAATCCTGGCCCGTACAAGCGAGGCGATGGAGCGCCTCGATCTCGCGGCCGCCTCGCGATCGGCCAAGGCCGTTGCGGCTCGCATGGGGCTCGTACTTTCGGCATGGAAACCGGTCGAGTTCTTGCGTTCGGGCGTACGCGTGATTGTGGCGATCCCGCCCCAAAAGGGGCTCAAGTACCTGGGCGTGCAAATGGCCTCCGCGGGCGCGGGAGCGATCGCGTTCCAGAAAATGGAAGAGCATCTGAAGAGCAAGCGCACGGCCCCCGCCGCCAGTGGTCGCACCCTTGAGCCTGCGCGCTGAATGCACCGCCCCACACGCGCTCGCTCCCTGACCCATCAACGTGGCGGCCCTCCCTGCCGCACGATGTCTTGCGAGACTTTTTTGATTGCGGCGATCGAGCGCACCTGAATAATGAATAAGGTCCTTCGCCGCTTTGCCTTACAGCTCGGCGTGAGGGCATTGCGCGCGATTAGCCCTGGCCCATCGAGGCGGCGGAAGATGATCGATGGGATTTCGGCTTGCCGATGGGGGCCTCGTCCTGGTCACACTTTGAGGTCTCGCGGCAATGAATAACGAGGGCCGAAGCGATCGAGCACCCCCGACCGAGCTCGTGGACCGAGCCCAGATGGGGAGTCGCTCGGCCCTGGAACGTGTCCTGGCGTGGTGCCGACCTGCGCTCCGTGCGCGCGCCTGGGGGAGGGTGAATCGCCAGCGTAATACGGCGGTCGATCCTTCCGACCTGGTGCAAGACGTGCTGCTGGTGGCAAGCAAGAAGGTGCATGAGTTCCAGGGGCGCGGTCCGCGTGCCTTTCTGGCCTGGCTGCTCGGGATCATGAAGAAGCGCGCGTTGCAGCTCAATCGCTTCCGGGGTCTGGCGGCGGTTGATCCGCACGGCCTGCAAAGAGGATCGGGACATGAGGCGGCGTGGGATCCGCTCGACCCGGCCACGCCGGTTCCGGAGCAGGCGGCAGCGCGAGAAATCGAGGAGCGGCTAAGCCGGGCGGAAAGCTGGTGCCGAGACGAGGAGCGGGAATTGATCCGGCTGCGCAATACCGAGAATCTCAGTCACGAGGAGATCGCCGCTCGCCTGGGCGTTCAGCCCCCGGCGGTGCGAAAGCGCTACAGCCGCGCTGTACACCAGCTTGGCCAGGCGCTCCGGCTGATCGAGTGCATGGACAGGCACAGAATCGAACCGCTCGTCCAGGACGCCATCGGCCTCTGCCGGTTTCAGAAGCTGGACGCAAGCGCGATCGCCACGCGGCTCCAGATCCGCCCGGAAGCCGTGCAAGACTGGCTGGCCGAGTACCGAGAATTCCTCGATCCAACGCGGGATGACGCGCCATGATCGACGACGGCCGCCTGGTGGACGAGTACGACGCGTCTCTGGAGCTCGAGCGCTCGCGCCTGCTCGATCGCTACTGGGAGGAGCTGAAACGCGGAGCCGCGATCGACCCGGGGCAGTGGCTGGGCGCGCAGGGTATCGGCAATCTCGAACTGGCCGCGGATCTGGAGGCGCTGAGACTCTGGAAACGCTATCGTACGGGCGACTCGGCCTCGGGCGCGGATTCGGCCGACGAATCCTCGGCCACCGAAACCGCCCTGCATCCGCCCCCAATCGTCTCGACCACTGCCCCGGAGCGCAGGCACATCGGCCAGTACGAAGTCATCGAAGCGCTCGGCGGCGGCGGCCAGGCGGACGTCTTCCGCGTCGTTCATCCCCGGCTTAGGCATGAGCTTGTGCTCAAACGATCACGCTTGCCGATCACGATCGATCCCGATGGGCGTGAGCGGCTCGTACGCGAAGCCAGGCTGCTCGCAGAATGCGAGCACCCGGGGCTCGTGCGCGTGTTCGATCTCGACCACGACGACGGGCATGTCTTTCTCGTGATGGAGTATGTGCCTGGCCTGGTCCTGCACCAGTATTTCCAGCAGCACGATCCCAGCCCCGCGCGCTGCGCCGAGATCGTCGCCGAAATTGCGAACGCAGTTGCTTACTTGCACGCGCGAGGCATTGTGCATCAAGACATCAAACCGAGCAACGTGCTCATCGATCCGACAGGCCGCGCCCGGCTCATTGATCTGGGGCTGGCCCGGGTCAGGCACGCCTGGTTGAGCGATCCCAGCGACTGGGTCGCCGGCACTCCCGCGTTCATGAGCCCGGAGCAGGCCCAGGGGCGGGTGGATCTGATCGGTCCTCGGACCGACGTTTTCGGCCTGGGCGCAGTGCTGTATTACTTGCTTTCGGGCTGTCCGCCCTACCGCGGGCTTTCGCGCGCGTCGATTCTGCGGCAGGCGCGGCTGGGCGCGCCCATTCCCCTGCGCGCTTCGACCGCGCCCATCCCCCGCGCTTTGGCCGAGATTTGCAGCCAGGCGCTTGCCGCGGATCCTCTCTTGCGCATGCCATCGGCCGAGGAATTCGCGCAAAGTCTACGCAGGTATCTGAAGCGGCCAAGGCGGCTCGTGGGTTTGTCGGCCTTGCTCGCCGCGGGGATGGTGGGCCTGAGCGCGGCCGCGGCGTTCTGGCCGCGCCCCGCGCCCCCTGCTCCAGCGCCAGGCGTCACGCGCTTCGAAGTGGATCTCTTCGAGCCAGGTGCGAACCTCAAGGCATTGGGGGCGATTGGCACGGCGCGGTTCGAGGCCCACGAAGGAGACCTGATCCGCGTCTCGATCCGGCTTGAACGCCCTGCTTATGCGTATTTGCTCGCGCTCAATACCGACGGCGGCACGCAACTCCTGATGCCGGAAAACGCCTCGCAAGCACCAGTCGCAACCGCGCGGATCGATTATCCGCCCGGCCCAACCCAGTACTTCAGCCTGAGCGACGGCCCAGGCTTCCAGGCGATTGTCTTGCTTGTTTCCGAAGTCGCGCTCGAGCCTTTTGAATCATCCCCGGCGGGTAAGCCCTGGCCCTGGCGGCACGCGCGGGCCGAGGGTGTCTGGCGTTATCAAGGCGCGTGGATCGACAAGGTCGGTGAAATCCGCCGCCTCGCGGATCCCACGCGCGGCGTCGTGGTTTCACATTCCGCCGCGCCTGAGGCGTTTGAGCAGGTCTGCCACCAGATTCGCGGGCTCAAGGGCGTGCAGGTCGGGTGGGCGATTGCGTTTCCGGTGATCGAACGTGCGCACCAACAAGAGGATTGATCATGTACATGGGCAACCGAGTGCTCTTTTATAGAGTGTCTTTCTGCGCGCCGGTGTTCGTGATCGCCCTGGCGCATGCGGTGTGGGGCCAGTCCAGGCCGGCTGTGCCCAGTGGTGCGGTCGAAGGCCGTCCGGCGCTGGCGCCCGCCTGGCCTGAAACGCCGAGCGACGGCGACGCCCGCAAGATTCTTGCGCTCGAAAAGCAGATCGACGAGCTTGAAGCGGCCGGCCGCTTCGCCGACGGGGAGCGTGCAGCGCACGATGCGGTTGCGATTCGCCGCCGCCGCCAGCCGGGCGATCACTGGCAAGTCGCTCTCGCGGCTGCGCGCGAGGCGACCTTGAAGCGCGAGTCCCAGATGTCCGCGGCCGATCAGGCTGAGCTCGTACAGGCATCGCGAGCGTTCGGCGATGCCAGGGCCGCGCGCGGGAGGGGTGATTACACCAGGGCGGAACAAGAGGCGAAATCCGCATACGGGGTCCGCGCGCGGCTGCTCGGCCAAAGCAATCCCGCGACTGCGTCAGCCCTGGGTGAGCTGGGCGAGGATTACACCCGGCTCGGCCGGCATGCTCGGGCGGAAGAGGCTTTTCGCAAGGAAGCCGCTGCCTGGCGCACTTCGTTTGGCGACCGCCATCCGGAGACCATCGGCGCCTACAACTCGATCGCGGCCACGCTCAACAACCAGGCGCGCTACGCCGAGGCCGAGCCAATCCTGCTCCGCTCGCTCGCGCTGAAAGTCCAGCTTCTGGGCGATGATCAGCCCACAATCGCCGCCGGCTGCAACAACCTGGCACACTGCCTCGAGCAGCAAGGCAAGCTCGCGGAAGCCGAGGCATTCCAGCGGCAAACACTCGCGCTTTGCCGCAGAATTCTTGGCGACCGAGATTGGCGGACAGGGCTCAGCATGCACAACCTGGCGTACAACCTGCTGCGCCAGGGACGCCTGAGCGAATCAGAAGATCTCTTCCGCCAGGCGGTGGCGCTTTTCCAGTCAGTTCGCGGCCCGCGGCATCCTGAAACCGCACGCGCGACCAGGGGCCTGGCCGATTGTCTCACGGCAGAGCACAAGTACGCCGAGGCCGAAACGGCGTTTCAGGAGACGCTGGCCGTGCTGCGCGGGACGCTCGGCGCGCGTCATCCCGTGACGGCTGAAGTCACGCAGTCGCTGGCGCATTGCCTCGACAGCCAGGGAAAGCATGCCGAGGCCGCGCCTCTGGTCCGCCAGACAATCACAAGCCTGGAAGCCGCGTTCGGCAACGCTCACATGGGAACCGTGAACAGCAACCGGGCGCTCGCGCTTGTGCTCATGGCCGAGGGCAATGACGCCGAGGCTGAAATCGCCGCGCGCAAGGCCGCGGAGGGGTTCGAGCTCGTGCGGCAAAAGGCAGGGGTCACGGGCATCGACCGCTCGAGCTTCTCCACCGCGAACAGCCCGATCCCGGTCTTCACCGCCTTGCTCGCGCGCAGCGGCCGAACGCGCGATGCCTGGAAGGCGTGGGAATCAGGGCTCGCGCGCGGCCTGCTCGATGATCTCACCGCCCGCCGGCAACGGCTCTCGCCCGAGGAGCAAGCGCGGCAGGAGACGCTCGCCGAGTCGATCAATCGCGTCGATAACCGGATCGCCATGCTGGCAGCCGCGCGCGCCTTGCCGCCAAACCAGTCCCAGGTGCTGGATTCGTTGCGGGTGGAACGCCTCGATCTCCAGGGACGGATGATCGAATTCGAGACCGAGCTGGCCAGGAAATACAAGGTCGCCGGCGGCGAGGTTTTCTCGCTCGAGCGGATACAGCACGCGCTGGCGGCGGACACAGCGCTCGTGGGATGGATTGATCTTCATATGAAAACCAACAATCAGGCGGATCCGCGCGAAAACCACTGGGCGTGCGTGGTGCGCAAACAGGGTGCGCCTGAGTGGATCCGAATCATCGGCTCGGGCGCGGCAGGAGCGTGGACGAAGGACGACGAGGATCGGCCGGCGAAGGCGCGTGCGCTCATTGCGACCGAGCCGGGACAGACTGGCTGGCGCGCGGAGCTCAAGGCGCTGGCGGCGGCCCGGTTCGAGCCGGTGGAGGCCGCGCTCGCAAAGGCAGGCGCGTCGCCCGCCGTCAGGCGCTGGGTCGTCTTGCCCTCGCCCGCGCTCGCGGGGATTCCCATCGAGGCCCTCCTTGAAGCGCTCCACCCCGGCCAGACCCAGCCTGAGATCAGCTATGCCCCCTCGGCTACCATGTTCGCCTGGCTCCAGGAAGAACGCTCCCACGACGCGATCGCCAATGCGGCCAATCCACGGCTGCTCGCGTTCGGCGACCCCACAAGCGCACAGGCTCAACCAGGGACACTGGCGCGGAAGACTTCGTCCCCGGCGGCCGCGCATGTCACGCTCGCGAATCTGCTCGATCGCGTGCGCGGCGAGGCGCTCGGCCCGCTGCCAGGCGCGCGGACCGAGGTCGAGCAGATCGCCCCCCTCTTCACGCACAGGGACGTCTATCTTGGCCCAGACGCCAGCGAGCCGACCATCGAGTCGCTCCGCGCCGCCGGCAAGCTCGCGAATTACGAGGTCATCCACCTCGCGACTCACTGCCTGATTGACGATCAGACGCCGCTCAATTCACGGCTCATCCTGGCACCCTCGCCCACGAAGATCCAGGGCGGGAGCGATACGCCCGAGCCGCTCCACGACGACATGATCACCGCCGGCGAGATCATGAGCTCCTGGAAACTGCACGCCCAGCTCGTCACTCTGAGCGCCTGCCAAAGCGGCCTTGGCCGCGCGGACTCAGGCGAAGGCTATGTCGGCTTCGCGCAGGCGCTCTTTGTGGCGGGCGGGCGCTCGCTCCTCCTGGGCCTGTGGTCCGTGAACGATCGTGCCACGGGGCTACTCATGACTCGCTTCTACCAGAACTGGCTCGGCAAACGGCCGGGGCTTGCGCATCCCATGCCCAGGGCGCAGGCTCTGGCCGAGGCCAAGGCCTGGCTCCGCGGCCTCACCCAGCAAGATGTCGAAAAACAGCTCGGAATCGAAACCAGAGGAGGCGTGGTGACCGACACGCGCAAGCCCGTTTCGGATCATCCGTTCGAACACCCCTATTACTGGGCGGGGTTCATCCTGACGGGGGATCCGGACTGAACCTGAATTCCAGGACGAATACCGGCATGGCTGCCGCGCGGAGTGATCCGGCGGGGATTGTGGCGTAAAAGGTTCCGGTCAGGGCGCGCGGCTTGTCCGTGCTGGACGAACGGCTTAAGCCGTGGCGAGGGGTTGATTCTGGAACCGAGGGCGGCGACACGGCGGCTTATCGTGGTCCATAATGAAGAGGCGAGAGAACGGGCCGGCGCAGAGGGACACGAGGCGATTCGCATGCGAGAAGGAGCGATGGCGATGCCGGCAAGCGCAGCGGTGAGTGGCGGCTCCCGAGCGATCCCGCGGGTCATCCTGGCCTTTGCGGTGTGCGCAGGTTTTGCGGGATCGAGCGCCCGCGCGGGGGGCGTAAACTGGCTCGACGATCTGCTACGCCAGATCGCGCACGAGGCCGCGGCTGGGGCGCGCTCGGCAGCGCACGGCTCGAGCGAGGCAGCGCGAGTTGAGCTCAAATCCACGAGCCGGCTCGCCGGCCGCGAGCTTGATCTCGGCCTCGAACAAATTGCCCGACGCGCGGGGACATTCTCACATGAGGCAGAGGCGATCGAAGCGCCCGCCCAGGCCGCGCTTGAGTCGCGCTTCCGGCAATTGATCACAGACTCCACGGCTCGCGAGGTTTTCGCGTCCTTGAAGCCGGCCGAGAAGCGCGTGCTCGTGGAAATGGGAGAAACGGTCGCCAACCTGGCCCGCAAGAATCCGGGCGAGGCCGCGGCGATGATCGAACGGCTTGGTCCCGAGGGGCTCATGGCCGTGCGGGCGTTCGGCGAGGACGTGGCCCCCGTGCTGGCGAAGGAGGGACCCGAGGCGATCGGCGTCCTTCGCAAGACAGGCCGCCCAGGCTGGGAGTTCTTCACCACCACGGTCTTGCCGCACAAGAAGAAGCTCGTGGCGGCGGGCGTGTTCGCCGCGTTCCTGGCCGATCCCGAGCGATTTGTCGATTACGCCGGCCGTGCCACCCAGTACGCCGCGAGCGAATTTGCCCGAGCCGGCGTTCAGCTTGCGGCGGCCGTCAGCGCGGCGAGCTTCGCCGGGCTGGATCAAGGCATCGGCCGCTGGCTCGCCGCGCGGGGGATCGATTCACCGCTCGTCCGCGCTGCGGCAATGGCCCTGGCCGTGATGACCGCCGCGGTGGCGCTCCTTATGTTGCTCGGCATGCCCGTACGGTTCGCGATCCGGCCGTTTCTCTGGATGATGCGGCCTTTGCGTATTCTCAAGCGCGGTTGAATTCAGGCCCAGGAGCGTAAGCAAGGAGGCTCGTGAGCGCACCAGAATTTGACCGATGCATAAGGATGGGCCGGATACCAGGGAGGCGGGATCGATGGCCAAGAGCGTCCGCGACCAGGAAGCAAGAGCGCTTGTGGATCGGCTCACGCGGGCCAAACGCGTGGGATTGTTCGGGCATCGCAATGTGGGCAAGACCACGCTCCTGGCGATGTTCTATCGCCAGGCGGCCGGGGGACGATTGCCCGGCCTGCGGCTGGCGGCGAGCAACCCGCGGACGGCGGAATATCTGGCGGACAAGATCGCCGCGCTCGAATCCGGCCAGGCGACGGCCGGCACGCTTGCCGAGACCGAGCTCGCGCTGAGGCTTTATCACGGACCGGCCCGGCTCGACTTGATCGTCAAGGATTACCAGGGCGAGCATGTCACGCTGGGATCCGACGCGCCTATTCTTGAGTTTCTGGCCGATTGCGACGCGGTGCTGTTGTGCCTTGAAGCCGCCGGCGCGGTTGATCCGGCTGAACGCAGGCGGCGGCAGCAGGAGCTCGAGGGTTTGCTCGAGCGCTACCTCGAGCAGTCAAAGAGCTTGCTGATCGACCGCCCGATCGCCCTTGTGCTCACCAAGCTCGACCTGGCAGTTGGCTATGTGCAGGGAGCACTGCCGCGTGCGGAGTGGGTGGAACAGGTTGTCGAATCGCGCTATGGAATGACCCGCCATGCGCTCGCTGCGCACGCACCCGAGGGGGCGATCTTCGCCGTGAGCGCCTTTGGCGAGGGAAGCGCGGGCGGGCGCCCGCCTGAGTCGCTACGGCCGATCGGGCTCGAAGCACCCCTGGCGTGGTTGGCGGAAGAGCTCGAAGCGCGCGACCGCCGCGATCTTGAGCGTCTCTTTGAAATCGCCGGCGGCGACCTGGGTGCGATTGAACGTGCGCTCGAGGCATACGAGCACCGCTATCCGCGCTCAAATCGCTCGCACGAATTCAAAGCGCGGCTCGGCGGACTGACGCGCGGCCGGCGACGACGTTTCGCGGCGGCAACAATCGCCGCGGCGGGACTGGCGGCGTGCGCACTCGCGGGCTACGACCGCATTGCCTTCGAACAGGCCAGGGCCTTCGAAAACCAGGACCCCGCGCCCGCGCTCGCGGAAAGGCGCTGGGGTTCATTCATCGAGTGGCATCCCACGCTGGGTGTTTTCTGGCCGAAGCTCGAAGCCGCCGCCCGCGAGAAGCAAGCGCTTTGGCGCGTGCGGCTGGCCCAGGCCCAGGTTAAAAATGGCGCAGAGCCGGCCGACCTGCCCCAGACCCTCGAACGGCTCAAGGATGAATCCCCTGCCCTCATCGGCGAGATTCGCCAGGTCGAGGCCGCCCGCAATGAAAGCCGCCACGACACACGCTGGCGCGAAACCCAGGGCGCGGCAAGATCACTCGCCGCTCTCGACGACCCGGCCGTCGGACTCTCCGCCATCGACCAGTTCCTCCGCGAGTTCCCCGACTCCAGCCGCCGCGCCCAGGCGCTCGAGCTCGCCCAGACCTTGAAAGCCGAGCAACAGGCCCGCGCACGCGCACGCGATCAGCACGAGGCCGAAGAGCTCATTCGCGCCGAATCCGCTCCAGGCGCGACGCTCGACGACCTGATCGTTCGCGCCCGCAAATTCCTCGACGACCATGCAGACAGCCCCGCGCGCGAAATCGTCTCCGCCCGCCTGGGCTCCTATCTCAGCCGCAAGGACGACGCCGACTACGAAAACGCCATCGCTCTCTCACGGCAATCACCCCAGAAATACCGGGGCCGCATCGAGCAGTATGACCTCTATCTCAAGGCCCACGCCAATGGCGGCCGGCACACGAGCGAGGCCATGGAAGCCAGGAATCGCATCCTCGAAGAATGGGATCATGATTCTTACAAGGCTGCGTATGCTCATTCCCAGGCCCATCCCGAAGATCCGGCGACCACGGCCAAACGCGTGCGCGAGTATCTCCGCGACCATCCCGACGGCCGCCGCGCGGAGGCAGCCAAGGCGTATCTCGACTGGTGGGACAAGGTCTCGGTGCCGCGATCGTACCGGGTGACGCTCAAACGCGGGGAAGTCGAGCCGACGGTCGGCAAGTACCTGGCCGGAGGCGCACCCGACCTGGGGGTGGTGATCGAGGTCGCGGGGCAGGTTTATGGGCCGTCGTCCGTGATCCGCGACTCGCACAAACCTGTGTGGGATTACACATTCCCCGATCCGATCATCTGGAAGCTGGGCGACCCAGTCACGATCCGGATCATCGATTATGACTGGACGGCGACTGAGGTTTACCGGCTGACGAGCCCTGCCGGCGACCCGCTGGCGATCCGGCTGCTTTCAAACGCGATCAAGCCGACCAAGGGGGGCAAGACGAGCCTTGTTTTTGCTTCGGAGTACACGCAGGCCGAGCTCCCTGCGCCCGAGTGATCCGCCGGGGGAAACTGACGCCATGATCGCCCCGCGATTCGAGCAGGCCGTGTACGGCAGCTTTGGGTTTTGGAACCGGGGTTACGGCCGGCTTGCGCATTCGGCGGGCTGCCGTCCGGAGTGGCTCGAGGCGTTTGAATCGGCGTGCAGGCGGTTTGGCGAGCCCCCGCTTGCCGCGCGCGGACACATCGGCCGGTTCGCGCTTCGGTTGCCGGGCGCATGGCTCTTCGCGGGCGTGTTTCCCCAGGGAGCGGATGATCACGACCGCCCCGGCGCACTTGCGTTCCACGGCCTTTTTGTCGACCCAATGGCCTATGCGCTCGCGGGCTCGAACCCATTTCCCATCCTGGCGCTCACGCGGGGAAACTGGACCGCGGCCGATCAAGGGGCGGAACTGCCCACGGGCAAGGCGTGTTCGATCGCCGCTCACGCCCGCGTGGCCGATGATCGCAACGATCCCCAGGTCGAGGCCGCCGCACAGGCGCTTGGCCGCGGCCGGCCGGTGGTGATCCGGACCGATCGGCCCATCACCGAGCTAGCCAGGAGCATCTGGAGCAGGCTAAGCTGGCGGCGGCGGCAAAAGCTCACGCTCGCGGACTGGGCCTTCGATAACGCACTCGGCTTCGATCTCGTTGCCCTGCCCAGGCTCAACGGCGCAACCATCGATTCGCGCGCCCTGGTGCTTGAGCGCACGGAGTGCACCTGCGCGATTTCCAGTCCAGCCACCGTCTTCGATGGCGAGAACGCCTGGACGGCGTAAGCGCGCGCAGACTCTCAAACCGCGGGCTTCGGCCTGTGGGACGATGATGCGTCCGCAACGAAGGCGGCAGGCAGCGTCCCCCAGCCCAGCTTGTCCCGCAAGGTGCGATAAAACCCGTAGCCCGGCAGCCGCACCATGGGAAAAGGCGCCTGGCCGCGGCGGATCGAAATCCGATCACCATCGCCGAGTGATCCTTGCACCTGGCCGTCAACGACCAGCACCGCCGCGATCGAGGCGCCACGCAGCGTGAGCTCATAATGCTTGTGCCCGCTATCCACCAGCGGGCGCTGGGTGAGCGTGTGCGCCCCCAGCGGCGTGACCACAAACATGTGGGCGCTCTGATGCAAAATCGGCCCCCCAGCCGAAAGACTGTGTGCCGTCGAGCCCACCGGAGTGGCAATGATCAGACCATCGCCCCGGTACGTCATCACACTCTCGCCGTCAATCGATAGCCCCACTTCAACCAGGTGAAACGGCGGCGTTGCACGCACCACCGCGTCGTTCAGACCCCGCATGACCCGCGACTCGCCTCCGGCGTTCAGGAGCGTGCAGGCCAGGGTCATCAGATTCTCAATCGTGAACCGCCGGGCAGAAAGGTCCGGCAACCGCGCCGCAAAACCCTCGGGTGTCAAATCCGCGAGAAAACCAAGATGCCCTAAATTCACACCCAAAACAGGGATCGGTCGATCTTCCATCCTTCGCGCGGTATGCAGCACCGTCCCATCCCCGCCGAGCACAATCGCCAGATCCGCCGGCAGCCCGCGAAGGTCGGAATCGGCCGAAAGGTCAATCCCCACAAGCTCAAACGACTTCGTGTGCTCGATCATCCGAGCCAGCGTTTGTGCGATCTCACCCGCTCTCGGCTTGGTGGCATTGCCCAGAATCATCAGCCTGAGCACTTCCTGGCCCGGGATCGGAACAGGTTCACGCTCGCTCGCCACCGTTCGAGGACCTCGATCACCCCCACGCCTGGTCACCAATACCTCGCTTCCAGCCGGTTCGTACAGCAATCCCATCGACTGACCTTACAAGCTTAGTCGCCTTCACCGCCAGCGTGTAAGCCAGCATCCCACGATAACCCCTACGAACCTTCCAACCGCGTCTCACTTCAATCCCAATATCTTTGACTGGGGGGTTTGCGCAGGATATTAGTGTTGATATTGTTTGGACAATATGCGCCGCCTTGAGAAATCAGGATGGAGCCCACGCGATCGTTGGCAACGGAATGCCATGGATGCCTTTCGCTTGCCTTTCGTTCTTTGAGATTCATCTAGATCGCCATCAGCCTACGGGGGGGCTTCGTCCATGAACGGGAATACGCGCAATGTTGGGCGTATGGAAAGGGGTCGGCGGATGTCGAGGAAGATTCGACCGACTGTTCGTTTTGAGCGGCTCGAGGACCGGCAGTTGCTCTCCACGCTCGAATTGAGCGCGTCGACAGGGGGCGTTCTCACATACGACGCCACCACTCCGACCCCAGGCGCCACGGCGCTCACGATCTCGTCGGATGGAACCACCTACACGTTCGACGATCCCGCCCAGACCATCACTCTGGGAGCGAACGCGACGGCGGCCGGCTGGGCGGTTAGCAACAAGGGACACGATGCAACTGGCCCGGTCAGCAGTGTGACGTCGCTCGTGATCGACGCGGCCGGCGATCCGGCGAGCCCGTACATCAATTCGGTCAACTTGCAGTCGATCAGCAACTCGGCCACGGTGAATCTCCCCGCGGGTACGACCAACACGATGACTGTGTCCGCGCTTGGCGTTCCGGCGGCTGATACTGTGAGCGTCAGCGGGCCGCCGCTCGGCTCCAGCTTGAATCTCAACATCGACGCGGGCTCCACCCCTGGCACCTTCGCCACAGGTCCGACCAACGTCATCTCCTACCAGGCGTCGGGATTTGGCACGATCAGCACAACGAATGTGGCTGGGACGCTTGGGGTTGGGCTGGTGAATCCCCTCGCCGCGGGCCTCACGGTCGACCTGAACGATGGCAGCCTGTTCCCTTCGCCTGCCTCCATGAACGCCAGCGTTGGCTCTGATGGCGCGGGCAACACGGTGTTTGGCGCGGGGGCGGATAACTACACGTTTCCCACCGCCGACCTGGCCGCGGTAAACGTGGGAGGCACGACCGACGGCACCAACCTGGTCGTCAATTACACGAACGGCGATCCATTGCCGGCCTCGGGGCTCAACTATGATCCGCCCCTGGCCACGAGCGGCTCGAACGACCTGGTCTTGGTGGATACCGCGCTCGGCGGCGGCTTTAGCACCGAGAATTACACGGCCACGGGCGCGGGGGCCGGGACGATCGCGTACACGATGTCCACGAATCCGGCAAAGACGATCACCTTCAGCAACCTGACACCGATCACCGACACCGTTCCCGCGCCGACCTTCACCTTCACGTCTCCGACGAGCAACCAGACCGTCGATCTGGTCAACGGCCCGCTCACACTCGGTGGCCAATCCGCTGAGATCAACTCCGGCGGCACGGGCAATTTCGAGCTCATCGACTTCGCCAACAAGGCGGCGGTGACCGTGCTCACGCCAGGGACCGGCAATACCGTGAACGTGAACTACACGACCGCGGCGGCAGGAATGACCTCGCTCGCCGTCAACGGCGCCGGCACGGACACGGCCACGACCGACATCTCCGCCACACCCTCATCCGTGCCGACGACGGTCACGACCTCGGGCGGCGGCACAACAAACATCGGCGCAAGCGCGGTGAATCCCAGCGGCGCCCTTTCAAGCGTGCAAGGCAACGTGAGCGTTTCCGACTCCACAGGCGCAGGCACCCTCAACATCACCGACGGCAGCGCAACAAACCAGAACTACACCATCGGCGGTACCAGCGTGACCACCTCGGCCACGCCCGCCACATTGACCTATGCCTCATCAATCACCACCCTCGCCGTGACCGGCGGCACGGGCACAAACGTCTTCAATGTGCCCAATGAATCCAGCCTCGTGCCGACCGACACCTACAACTTCAACGGCGGCGCAGGCGACACGAGCACGCTCAACATTACCACCACGTCGCCGACCGTTACCTTCTCCACGCCTGGCGTGCTCGACTTCGGCGCGGGCAACGCCGTGATCAACTATAGTAATTTTGCTCATATCAATATTACCAAGCCAACAGCGTCGCCGGTCGGCGCCGCCGTCACCTTGAGCGCCGTCGAGAACCAGGCGTTCAACAACCAGGTCGTCGCCACCTTCACTTCGCCCGATCTCGCTCCGGCAAGCGACTTCGTGGCGTCGATCAACTGGGGCGACAGCACCGCCTCGACCGGCGGCGTGATCGTGGCCAACGGCACCACGGGATTCGATATCCTGGGGAGCCACACGTACGCCAACCCAGGCCCATATACAGTCGACGTGTCGCTTACAGCGCTTGGCAATGTTGGCTCAACGTCGACAGTGGTCGGCACCACGATCATTACCCTCATCACGAGCGGCCAGTCGAATTCCACGCCCGACCCGATCCCCTCGTCCGTGAATGTCTCCGCGGCGCCCCTGGCCGCGGCGGGCGTTCCCGTCAGCGGCACCGAAGGAGTCGCGCTCAACCCTGCCACCGGCGGCGACGTGCTCGTGGCCACCTTCACTGACGCAGGCACAGTCCAGGCCGCCACGGGTTACACCGCCTCGATCGCCTGGGGCGATGGCGGCACCTCGGCCGATACACGCATCGTCGCCACCGGCACCGCTGACGGCACCGTCTTCAGCGTCTACGGCAACCATACCTACGCGAACGTCGGCTCATACCCGGTCGTGGTCACGATCACCAAGACCTCAACAGGCGCCGTTGCGATCGGCTCGAGCACCGCGACGATCGCCCCCGCGGCCATCACCGAAACCACCCCAGCCCCCACCGTCTCCACCACCGAGAATACCTCGTTCTCCGGGCCGGTCGTCACCTTCACCGACGCCAATCCGAACGCCACGGCATCGAGCTTCCGCGCTCTGATCGACTGGGGCGACGGCTCGCCCAGCTCCGTCGGCGTGGTCAGCTTGAGCAGCGGCGTCTTCACCGTGACCGGTACGCACGACTACATCTCGTCCCTGCCCAATGGCGCACCTGGCACCGGCCAGCCCGGACCCCAGGATGGTACGTTCCCCATCTCGGTCTACGTTACCAGCACCAGCGGCGCAACCGCGTCCCTCACCAATACCGCCGACGTCAAGGATAACCCCGTCTCACTCGCAGGCCAGGTCGACCCCGCCAGCATCTCCAGCGTCGTCCCCAGCCAGATGGTCACGGATATCGCCCAGCCGACCTTCACCGGTCTCACAAGCGAACCGTACGCCCAGATCCAGCTCTCCTTTGTCTCGACTGCCGGCGGCACACCCGCCTACTTCGCCCTGGGCCAGGCCAATCTCGCGGGCGCATGGGCTGTTACCTCGCCGAACCCCTTCGCGAACGGCTCCTACGACATCTACGCCCAGGCCGTCGACCCCGCGGGCCAAACCCGCAGCGCCGTCACGATGATCGCCTCGATCACCATCGACACCCAGGGTCCGCGGATCACGGATCTCAGCTTCAATCGCGTCAAGGGCCAGCTCACCTTCGCCGTCCAGGACTTCGGCGCGGCGGGGAACAACGGCGTCGGCGTCGATCTGGCCAGCATGGAAGATGCAAATAACTATTTGCTTACCAAAGCAAATGTTCACTTGCGTGGAGCGTACCGGGTCTCGTCGATCACCGTGTCGCCGGCATCGAGCACGGGCGCCCAGATGGTCACACTCACCTTCAACCACGGGCATTATTTGCCCGGCGGGCGCTACTATTTCACGGTGAAGTCGAAGTCGCCTTCGAACGTCACCGGCGTGCAGGACAACGCTGGCAACGCGCTCGACGGTGAGTTCTACAATTACTTCCCGTCAGGCAACGGCGTGAATGGGGGCGATTTCCAGGCCGAGATCGACTCAGTGCACCACCGGGTCTTCCCCCCGCTCACGCTGGTGGGATCGGCCACGCCGTTGAATCCCCCTGGCACGCCTGGCCACGGCTCGCTCCTGCCGACCTATAACGGCAAGACGGGCAAGCCGCAGGCGCGGTTTGCGGCTGTGAACGCGGCCGCTCCCTCGGCCGTGGCGATGGGAATCCTCGACGCCGCGATCGAGGGCCTTTCCAGCGCCAGGCACAAGAAGCACTCGTGATCTGAGTCTGAAGCTGCGCCGCGGCGCGGGAGAATGTTCCAGCTCCCCGCCGCCGCGAGCGCACCCAAATCGTCTGAGACAGGGATGACCTGGGCGCACGCCAGAGGTCGCCCTCGCGAAACATCGATCCCATCGCCGTGCGCTGACTGCCACTCGACAGGCGGACCTGATCTTTGGATGCCGCAAGGCCAGGGCACTTTGGATGCCGCAAGGCCAGGACTATTTGGATGCGGCAAGGCCAGGAGTCGTGGCCTGCGCCAGCGAGTCGTAAAGCGAAAGCAGGAAGTGGTGGAACGCATCGGCCGTGGCGGGCGTACGGTGCTCTCGAATCTCGTCGAGAGCCGGCCGGCCGTAGTCCACGAGCTTCTGGCGCGCGTCGGTCGCGGCGGCGATTGAGGCAACGCCGTTCTGGCGGACCTCGGAATAGACGAGCAGGACAGCCGAATCCGCGGCTTCCCGTTTGGCCTTGAGATCACCCGTTGGAGCGTCGCCCGGCCAGATGAGCTGGGGCGTTGTGCCTTCAAAGAACGCATTGAGCGGGGTGATCGGCCGCGGGACGGGCTGTGCAGCCTCAGCCTGGGCCGCGGGCGGGGCTGAGTAACGGCGATATGCCGGCTGCCTCCGCGCGACTTCATAACGCGGAACCATGCCGTTGTCGCGGACACGGTTCCAGTAAGCGTTGGGGCTATCGCCGTAGGGGCGGAAATTGGTGGGTCCGGAACCGCCCCGCCCCGCATCGACGAGCGACTTGCTGTTGATGTAGTCGGTAGGAGACGGCACAGGGCGGAACATACCAAACCCCCAGCCCAGGCCGCCGAATCCCATGCCGCCCCACTGAGCCCGAGCCTCGACGGCCGGGGAAAGCGCATACGCAAGCATGAGCAACGCAGCCCGCCGCAAGGCCCGCCAAGCCTCCCGAGACATCTCCGACCCTCCCCTCGATTGGGTGTTGTCCTCCTTAATCTTACAACCCCCGCGGCGAAGAGCCAGACCCTGCCCACCTGAGATCCTGGGTTCATGCTTGCCTGATCGGCGCCGCTCTCCAAATCGGCGCCAGGCTGCGCTGACTCAGGAACTGGATGGAGGATCAGCGGCGGCGGCCATGGGCACAAGCGAAACGTGATCCGGACCCAGCGAGTTTGCCGCGGCGAGCGCCTGGTCAGCCGCGTCAAAAAGCGCAAGAACGTTGGTCGCGTGACTGGGATACGACGCCACACCAATCGACGCCGTGACCGAGAGCCCGGGCAAGATCCGAGTGATTGCCGAGCTCGCGGCGATCGCGTGCCGCACACTCTGGGCCACGTGATAGGCATCCTCGGCCGCGGCACGTGGCAACACGGCGACGACACGGTCATCCTCGAGGCGGCAGACAATGTCGCTCGAGCGGATCATCGAGGCCACAACCTCGCCGACCGTGGTCACGAGCTTCTCGGCGGCCGGCCGGCCAAGCAGATTCTCCACGCCGCCCAGGCGATCAACCGCCACGCAAAGCAACGAGAGCGGCTCGCGATGCCGCTTGGCCTGGGCAAGCGCGAAGGGCAAGATCGCACTGAGAAACGTGGCGTCGCGCACGATCGCGGAATGGCAGGGCTCGGCCGCGGCCGCACAGGCACGCTTCCACTGCTCGCGCATCTGGGCGCCTCCCCAGATGACGTCGGAATCGTCGGACGACCCCACGCCATGCAAGTGAAGCCGCTTCTGAGCATGGCCAAACAATGAGCAGAGCAACCGCACCCGCTCCAGCGTGCGCCTGGCCAACATGCCCGGCAGCCAGGCGCTATGGTAGACCCGCAGCCTGTCCTCGGGCGTGTCGGGATGCACGGCGATCTCCGCCGCCAGCTCGCCCGGCCTCCGCGACCAGGCAGGCTTCGCCCCCTGCGCCTCGGACCGATTGCCAGCGCGAGCGAGCTCGAATCGAGCCATGGGCCAGAACGCCCGCAGACGTTCCAGAAACGCCTGATCGATTTCCTTCGCATCGTGCGCATGCCGCCAGTCATCCGCCAGAAGCTGGAGCGTGCGCTCAAATCCCACCGGGCGCGTGAGCCGCCGGCCGAGCCACTCTCGCCAGTCGCGGCTGAAAGCCTCACCCATGGCAAGCGCAGCCGTCTCGTTTTCCGGCTTGAATCCCTCAGGCTCGGCTCCTTCCTCATAGCCGCCTTCCTGGCCGCAAGTGTGCAGACGCCACACGCGATCGTGGGCCGCCATCTCGTTCATCGACATAGGGCTCGCCTTCGCATTCTGGGCAGGGAAAACTCGGGGATGAACCGCAAAAAACGCCTGGTTTCGCGGGTCTGACGCAGCGTCCACGTCACCATCCAAATCTAGGTCACACCGGTTCGCCTGGGGAAACGGACTTGCCAGAAATCGCGAAACACAGCACCATGCCGCGCAGGTCGCCGCCATCTCGGTTGACGTTCGTCGACCAACTCTTGGACCCAGGCGGGTCAATCAAGGATGATGAACCCCACACGCGGAGAGAACCGCCGCGCTCGCCGGCTTGGGCTGCTCCTGCTCTGCGCGGCGGCAACCCTGGGCTGCTACTCCACGCATCCCACCGGACTCCCCCCCTCGGTCAGCCGCATCTTCGCCCCAAGGCCGATGCTGCCCAATCCGTATGTCTTTGCAACAGATGACTTTGAGGTCGTGTGGCAGAAGACCGTCGCCGAGGTGGATAAGTACTTCGACATCGCGTCGGAAAACCGGCTCTCACGCACGATCATCACCCAGCCAGTGGCCGGAGCGACTCTCCTTGACCCCTGGGCGCTTGATTCCACGACGCTCAGGGACCGAATGCAGGCAACGTTCCAGACGATGCGGAAGTTTGCGATCGTGAAGATCGATCCGGCACCCACGGGAGGCTGGCAGGTTCGGATGGAAGTGAGGCAAGAGCTTGAAGATATGGCCAAGCCGGATCGCCAGGCGGCGGGTCGAGCGGTCTTCAGTAACGAATTCCCGGTGAACCGGGTGCGGGAGCTGGTCGGCCCGGTCCCAACTCCCATTGGCTGGATTCCGAAAGGGCGAGACGTGAACCTGGAGCAGACGATCCTCTCGGGGATCCGAGGCGCTCTAGGTCCCTGAGCGCCCTGGGTCCCCTCTGCGAGTTTAGTTGGCGTTGAAGGTCCAGTACGCCCCCAGGCCCGCGATGCCAATCCAGCGGATGGTCGGGTCCAGAAGCGCAGCTCGGTGCGCGGGCGAATTCATCCACATCGTCTCCACGCCGGGATAACCGCCCACAGCCGCGTTCTGACGCCGAGCCGGACCCATCACAAAGTGGCCCAACCCACGCGCAGCCTGCTGCTCGTTATTTGACGCCGCCCAGTTCGACAGGTTCTGGTCGTAGCCCACCGGAGGCAATCCATACGCCGCCCGCGTCGAGTTCAACCACGACGTGAAACCATAAGGATCCGTGGCCGCTTCTTCCGTCTTGGCCTCGGTCTTCTGACCTTCCTTGCTCCCCGCCGTCTCGTTGTTCCCCGTCGTCGGGGCAACGAACGCCGTTTCCTGATATTGCTCAGGCGCGGCAGGCTGCACGCTCTCGGCAGCCTGCGGGACCGTCACGTACTGCTGCGGGGCATACGACATCACCATCCGACGCCCAAACAGCCCACGCTGATAGTAGTAGTACGTCGCGTTGCCAGGGGCCGCAACCGTCACCGTGGGGGCGGCAGGCGCAGAAGACGGATAGTAGTAATAGGTCGTTTGGGCGCCGGCCCCAGGCACAAAGCCCAGCACCGTCAAAACCCCCACGACTCCCATCACCAGCCGCACCTTCCCACTCGCGTTGCTCGTCAAAGTTGCCACGAAATGAAACCTCCGTACCAACCGCGCGGGCCAAAGCCGCTCCACACGACTCCGTTCCCTGGCCCAGCAAACCCGAATCAGGGACAAAGCCCCCCGGGACCACCGGGTCAACCCACGTGATTCGACAAAGATGGGATGACCTTCCCGGAATTGCAACACTTTTTTGGGAAAACGAGAAAAATCCCCCTCCCCAAATTACCCTATCGCATACTTGAATCTTGATTTTTTGCGCCGTCTTCAGTCCGATCCAATTCGTTGCCACGGCTGTGAAGCAGGCTTACGCCCTAACTCTGTATCCAGTCTATCAAAGCGTAAACGAATGCGTGCACACGGCTGGCCCAATTTGGCCAGGCGCCCAGGTGTCTTACAATTATCAAACATTTTGTGCTCCAAGGATCGAACGCAATCGTTTGGCTCATGCGAGTTTGAGATACTCCGAACGCCCCAGGTTTTAACTTCGGGGGAATTCTCCCTCATGTAAAGGAGCAGGACAAACACTCACGCTTGCTCGCGCTCGATCTGTCTGATTCGGCGGTTTTATTCCGGGTGTAGAAAGCCGCCTGCGCCTTGCTCCGGGCGCGCAGTGTGTGGTTTCCTGGGGCGAAATCACGCCAGACCCGGGGGTCAAAAATGGGAAGACAGAGTTTCGATCGCGTCCGCGCGCGTGGCGTTCGAGGAACGTGCGTTCGAGGAACGTGCGCGCCCTTTTTGCTGCTGGCCATGTTCCAGGTGCGCGCGGCGGCCCAGGACGAGCTCGAGCGGCTGCATGCGCGCCCGCTTTCGACTTCCGGAGATCTTGCGAGCCTGATG
This sequence comes from Planctomycetales bacterium, assembly GCA_027451885.1. Taxonomy (GTDB): domain Bacteria; phylum Planctomycetota; class Planctomycetia; order Isosphaerales; family Isosphaeraceae; genus JAKBAP01. The sequence continues at coordinate 8,339 of DAIDHX010000216.1, read as the reverse complement.
GTCGACCACATCAGCGCCTTTCTCGATCGTGAGCTGGCGGCTTCCACTAATAAGAGGAAGGCCTGGTTCGAGCGGGTGGTCCGCGATCCCCGCGGATTCGCAGTGGTGGAGCGTGAGCAAAGGACCCGGCTGGCAAGGAAGCTGGGCGTTCCGTCCGAGCGAATCGAACCCGCCGGGCGCAGGCTCCTGGTCGAGGATTCCTTCACTGCCGCGAGCCAGAGCCTGGTTGTCGAGTCGATTACATGGCCGGCCTTCGACGACGTAACCGGCGAGGGTTTGCGCATCCGGCCGAGCTCCGGCAGCGCGGGACCGATTGTCATCGTGGTGCCCGACGCCGACGTCACGCCCGAGGAGGCGATGGGGCTTGTGCCCGGTCAGCCTGAAACGGTCTCGCGTGCCCGTTCGTTCGCCGAGGCTGGGTTTGAAGTCTATGTCCCATGCTTACTTGCGCGCAAAATGGCAGCCCGCAAGGGGCGCTCTCGGATGACCGATCGTGAGTACGTGCACCGGGCTGCGTTCGAACTTGGGCGTACGCTTCTCGGTTACGAAATCGCCAAGGTGCTTGCCCTGGTGGACGTGCTCGAAACCGCGAACGACGGCAAGCCCGCCCGGCGTATCGGGGTGTTTGGCCACGGCGAGGGAGGACTCGTGGCGTTCTACGCCGCCGCGCTTGATCCGCGGATCGCCAGCGTGGGAGTCAGTAGCGCGCTGGGAGACCGCCAGGAGATGTGGCAGCAGCCGCTCGAGCGCAACATGTTCGGCCTGCTCGAGGACTTTGGCGATGCCGAGGTCATGAACCTGATCGCCCCTCGCAAGCTGATCGTCGAGGCAGCGCATGGGCCCGAGCTGGTGATCCCTGCCGGCATGGGCGCAGCCCCCGCGCGGCTGGTGAGCATCAAACTCGAAGAAGCAAAGGCGGTTGTCGAACGTGGCGTAACCTATCGCGGAAAGGAAATTCGCGAGTCCTGGGCCACATTCGTCGCCGGCGGAGGCGACGGCAAAGGAGCCTGGTGCACCCCAGAAGCCCGCAAAGCATTCCTGATCGGCCTCGGCTCTGACCAGGATCCCACAACCCGACCGCGGCTCGAGCTTCCAAAACTCGCCGCCAGACCCGAAGCCCTTGCAAACCGCGCTGCAAACCGCCAGAGCCGGTCGCTCGCCCAGTTCACACGTTACAACGAAGCGCTCCTCGGCCGGTCATCCCAGATCCGCGACGCCCACTTCGCAAAACTCGATCGAAACTCCCTCGATGCCTACTCTCGCACCGTCGAGGTCTACCGCCAGGAATTCGAGAACGAGGTCATCGGGCGCTTTGAAACCCCCGTAAGCCCGCCCAACCCCCGCGCCCGCAAGCGATTCGACGACGAAGGCTGCACCGCGTACGAAGTGGTGCTCGATGTCTTTGATGACGTTTTCGCCTACGGCATTTTGCTTGTGCCCAGGGGAATCCCCGCGGGCGAGAAACGCCCTGTCGTCGTTTGCCAGCATGGACTCGAAGGCCGGCCGACCGACGTCGCAGACCCCAAAAACGAGAATCCCGCCTATCATCAATACGCATTACGCCTTGCAAGGCAGGGTTTTGTGACGTTTGCGCCCCAGAATCCATACATCTTCCACGACCGCTTCAGGACCCTTCAGCGCAAGGCGAACCCGCTCGGCAAAACGCTCTTCTCGATCATCGTGCCCCAGCACCGAGTCATCACCGACTATCTCGCGACGCTCGACTTCGTCGACCCCGCCCGAATTGCGTTCTACGGCCTCTCCTACGGCGGCAAAACCGCCATGCGCGTGCCGCCGCTGGTGCCTCGCTATTGCCTGTCGATCTGCTCCGCCGACTTCAACGAATGGGTCTGGAAAAACGCGTCCACACTCTCCGGCTACAGCTACCTCAACATGGGCGAGTACGAGATCTTCGAATTCAACCTGGGCGGCACCTTCAACTACGCCGAGATGGCCGCACTCATCGCGCCTCGGCCCTTCATGGTCGAACGCGGGCGCTACGACACCGTCGCCCCAGACGAAACCGTCGCCCACGAATTCGCCAAGGTCGCCCACCTCTACTCCCAGCTCAAGATCGGGAACCGCTGCCGGATCGAATTCTTCGATGGACCCCACTCCATCAACGGCAAGGGCACATTCCAATTCCTCCACGAATTCCTCAACTTCCCAAATCTCTAGACCAAAAGGGACGGAGCTTATCAAAAAGATCGACTGGGTGTTTTACGTGGAACATCCGGAGTGCGACCGGTCCAGGTGGGACGAGCTGGTCCACGATCACGCCGACCAATGTGGACCAGCGTAACCCCTGGCGAGATTTTGCATTGCAGCGAATCTTTAAGATCTGGTCCATCTGGGCAAGGAGAGTACAAGAAATCGAATACAGAAAGAGCATCAAAACAAGAACATAGGCATTTTAGGAAGCTTATGAGTGGAGCTTGCACAGTGAGTTTGGTCCGGGACCATCGCGGACCAGACCTGCACTGGGGCGAGCTTGAGATGAGTTCCTCCCTACAATCACCGGAGACACCGAAGCATGTCCCCTTTTTTCCTGGTACTCGGACAGGTGTTGCTGGCGTTTGAGCCGGCTGGATTTCTGTTCCAAACCGAATCGACCGAGCTGCTTGCGCCTGGGGCGAAGCTTGAAAAGGTGTGGGACGAGGGTGCATTCACGGAGGGGGGCGCGATGGATGCGCAGGGGGGGATTCTGTTTTCGGATATCGGCGATCGGATGATGCGTTTCGATCCTGTGACGGGCAAGACAACCGTCCATCGCGCGCCCAGCAAGCGTTCGAATGGGCTGATCTTCGACGCCCAAGGACGTTTGATCGTCGCCGAGGGTGCGAACACAGGCGGCGGCAGGCGGGTGTCGATCACCGAGCCGGACGGCACAATCCGAACTTTGGCTGACCGTTATGAGGGGAAGCGGTTCAATAGCCCGAATGACGTGGCGGTGGACCGCCAGGGCCGGGTTTACGTCTCCGACCCGCGTTACGTGGGCGACGAGCCGCGTGAGCTGGACTTCGAGGGAGTGTTCCTGATCGCTCCTGACGGCAAGGTGACGCGTGTTGAAACGGGTGCGCGCAAGCCCAATGGACTTGTGCTTTCTCCGGATGGAAAAACACTTTATGTCGCTGATACCGGGAGCGATCGGCACGCGCTTCTGGCCTGTTCGGTGAGGCCGGACGGCACCCTGGGCGCAAGCCGGGTGCTGGTGGATTTTGGAGCTGGGCGTGGGATCGATGGGATGACGGTGACGGACGATGGGCGGATCGTGGCGGCGTCGGCGGAGCCGTTGCGCCAGCCGAGGGTCAACGGGGCCGCGGTGGATCGCCGCCAGCGGCAGGGCGTGGTGGTCTTCTCGCCGGCGGGCCGGGTGCTGGGCTTCATCCCCACGCCCGAGACGCCCGCGAATGTGGAATTCGGCGGCCGAGGGCGCTCCATCCTTTACATCATGGCTGGCAAGAGCCTGTATCGCATCCCCACCAGGATGCGCGGATTCGCCCTTTGGCCGTTGGAAAAATAGACGCCCGGACGCACCCGGGCAGCCGGTTCAGGCCGCGTTCGCTCACAGAAAATGCAGCCGGTTTCACGCGGAAACGAGGCAGCGAATCGCCTGACATCCGCGCGAATGATGCAGCCAAAAAGTGGGGACCCTCGGAACCCGGCTTGTCGTTGGGTTACGCTTTATCTCACAGGGGTTTACGGTATATCAGAACAAGTAATGCGCGGGCCAGGGCTCCCTGGACCAGGCATACTCTGGAGCGCGGGCCACGCCGTGTTTCGGATAGGATGGTTCAATACGCATCGTGACGCATTTGAGGAAGTCGCGCTTCATGGCTGAAACCCAGGACCAGTCTGAACCCACGTTTGAGCAAGCGCTTGCGCGGCTCGAGAGAATCGTTGTTGGCATTGAGCGGGGTGAGGTCGACCTGGCCACGGCCCTGGTTCAATACGAGGAGGGGGTCAAGCTTCTGGCCTACTGCCGCAAACTGCTCGACGCGGCCGAGGCGCGGGTGGCGGTTTTGACGGGCGTGGACCCTCTCGGCACGCCCACAACCGCCCCGTTCGATGCCACCGCGACGTTCAATCCAGAGACTGTCGGCCGCAGGCCCGCTCAACCGGCTGATCCATCCACTCCCGCACAGGATCGGCCCGTGGGCCGCAAGGTTCGCCCAGCCCCCCGCAATGAACCCACGGACCTCGACGCCCCACCGTTTTAGTTCTCGGCGAGGGGCTGTTGTGCTTTATACGGCAGAGTTTTCAGGGGGTCTCATGTGGACAAGTGGAAGCTCAAAGTCAACAATATCGGGGCTTGCCAGAAGGCCTGGGCATGGATGTTGTTAGCCGGTCTCGAGCGCCGCGCTCAAGCGCAGGACCCTGGCAAAGGCGCATGCGGGGAAGGTTGGCGTGTGGGCCCATGACGAGTTCCGCAACGTTGACGAAGGCACCGTCTCTCGAAGAGCAAATGCAGGTTCTCAGGCGCCGGGTGGACGAGGCACTTGGGCGTTACTTGCCCCTGGTGGGCGATGGCTCGTGCCCGGACCGGCTCGCTGGAGCGCTTGGGTATAGCCTGCTTGGCGGCGGCAAGCGGCTGCGACCGGTGCTCTGTCTCATGGCCGCGGAGGCCTGTGGGGCGCCGGTTGAGAAGGCCATGCCGGCGGCGTGCGCGCTCGAGCTTGTGCATACCTATTCCCTTGTCCACGATGATCTTCCGGCGATGGACGACGACGACCTAAGGCGCGGGCGGCCGACGTGCCATCGCGCGTATGACGAGGCCACGGCGATTTTGTGTGGGGATGGCCTGCTCACGCTGGCGTTTGAGGTGCTGGCGCGGGGGATTGAGCCGGCCTCGGCAGCGGTGGAATGCGTGGCGATCCTGGCGGATGCGTCAGGTCCCCTGGGGATGGTTGGGGGCCAGATGCTCGACCTGGAATCCGAGGGCCGGTGGGACGAGCCGCGTGCGCTGGGCGCGGCTCGGCGTGCGGTGGCGGAAAGCCAGACGGCCACGCTCGAGGCGCTCGAGGCGATCCATCGCAAGAAGACAGGCGCATTATTGCGTGCATCGCTCCGGATGGGGGCGGTGGTGGCTGCTGCGCCCGCGGAATGGACCGATGCGCTCGATCGCTATGGCCAGGCGGTCGGGCTGGCGTTTCAGATTGTCGACGACCTGCTCGACGTGCTGGGCGACGAGGCCAAGATGGGTAAGCGGGTTCGCAAGGATCGCGAGCTGGGCAAATGGACGTACCCCCGGTTTCTGGGCGTTGAGGGCAGCCGCCGCCGGGCGCAGGCCCTGGCCGAGGAAGCCTCGGCCGCGCTTGCGCCTCTGGGCGAACGCGGCGAACGGCTCCGGAACCTGGCAACGGCTCTTGTGGAAAGGGATCGCTAAATGAACCCGTCGCCCCAACGTATCCTGGACCGCATCGCCGCCCCCGCCGACCTCAAGCGCCTTGCCGACGCCGAGCTCGAACAGCTCGCCTCGGAGATGCGGCAAGCGCTCATTGACGTCGTCGGCCGCCGCTCCGCTCACTTCGCCTCGAATCTGGGCGTCGTTGAGCTCTGCCTTGCGCTCCATCTGAGCTTCGATTTCGCACACGATCGCCTGATCTGGGACACAGGCCACCAGATCTATCCCCACAAGCTCCTCACCGGCCGCGCGGACAGGCTGCACACCATCCGCACCCGAGGGGGCCTCATGGGCTACCCCAACCCGGTCGAGAGCCCATTCGACCTCTTCATGACCGGGCACGCCGGCTGCGCGCCCTCGACCGCGCTTGGGCTCAAGGCCGGCGATGACCTCGTCGGCCAGAGCGACCGCCGAGCCGTGGCCGTGATTGGCGATGGCGCGCTCCCCTCCGGCATCGTCTTCGAGTCGTTCAACCACTCCGGCGGGCTCAAGAAAAACCTGCTCGTCGTGCTCAACGACAACAAGATGTCGATCTGCCCTCGCGTCGGCGGAATGGGCGACTATCTCGACCGCGCCCGCATGTCCTCCACCTTCAACGACTGGAACAAGAAGGTCAAATCGGTGCTCCCCTCGATCCCGCTGGTGGGCGAGCACGCCGAGCGCTGGCTGCAACAATTCAAGGACGCCATCAAGGCCTCGCTGCACCAGGGAATGCTCTTTGAGGAGCTCGGCCTCGTTTACCTGGGGCCGATCGACGGGCACGATCTCCGCCTCCTGCGCGACTATCTCGAGCGGGTCAAGGAAATGGAAGGCCCGGTGCTGCTGCATGTGCTTACGAACAAGGGGCACGGCTTTGCTCCCGCCGTCAAGGACCCGGTCAAGTTCCACGCCCCCGCGCCCTTCCAGGTCGAGGACTCAGGCGAGGCTGTCTTGCCGCTCAAGACGTCGTCGAGCCGGGCGTACACCGACTGCGTGAGCGAGTCGCTGCACGAGCTTTGCCGCGAAATGCCCTCGATGGCCGTGATCACCGCCGCGATGTGCGAGGGGAACAAGCTTCAGCGCATCCGGGAAGACTACCCTTCCCAGTTCTTCGACGTGGGCATTTGCGAGAGCCACGCGGTCGCCTTCGCCGCCGGCATGGCCAAGGCGGGCGCACGCCCTGTCGTCGACATCTACAGCACGTTCCTTCAGCGCTCATTCGACCAGATCTTCCAGGAGGTTTCGCTCCAGAACCTGCCGGTGGTCTTCTGCCTCGACCGGGCTGGGCTGGTGGGCGCGGATGGTCCAACGCATCACGGCACGTACGACGTCGCCTACATGCGGATCTTCCCCAACATGGTCGTGATGGCCCCTGGGGACGCACGCGACGTGGCGCCCATGCTGCGGTTTGCACTCGCCCACAATAGCCCCGTGGCCATCCGTTACCCGCGGGCGAACCTGGAGACCATCGAGCGCGAGATCCAGCCGATCGAGCTGGGCACGGCCGAGATTCTCGAGTGGGAAACCGACGGCATGCTCCTGGCCTATGGCGCAATGGTGCCCGTGGCAATCCGCGCGGCCGACCGGCTCCGCGAGCGCCACGGCCTGCGCGTGGGCGTGGTCAACGCCCGATTCGCCAAGCCGATCGACCAGGCACTCGTGCAAAAGGTCCTCTCCGAGTGCGGCTTCGTGCTCACGATCGAGGAAGGCGTTCTGGCCGGAGGCTTCGGCGCCGCGGTGCTGGAAACCGCCTGCGACCTCGGCCTGCCGACGACTCACCTCCGCAGGCTGGGCCTGCCCGATCGGTTCATCTTGCACGCCGAGCGCGACGAACAGCTTGCCGAGGTTGGACTCGACGTCGACGGCGTCGTCCAGGCCGCCCTGACCCTGGAACGCGAGACCAACCCCCGCGGCAAAACCGCCATGGCCGGGCGCAAGTCGTCGTTGCTCCCCTCCGCCGGCCGCGCATCCTGAAGCACTCCCCCGCGCGGCGAATCCTCCCGCAACCGGCGTCTCCGCACCCCGCACGGACGCCTTCCCGTGCCCGCAAAAACACGCCAGGATGCCCACTTTCCCAGGCATTGCGCGAACGCTCTGGAAAAATTCACGGATTTTTCTAATCCTTCCAGCCAGAGAGTTTGCGTAAACGGGATACGACTCGGACGCGCTTTTCCGATTTGACGAGGCGAAATGGAGCGCATGTTTTTCACGTTCGGAACGTCGAGTGACGACGGCCGATGCGAGAAACACCATGAGCTTACCTCGAAACGTGGAAATCCAGGATCAAGGTCCCGCTCCAGGCGGGCGCAAAGCGAACACCCACCGCGCGGAATCCCGCAAGCGGGCGGCCGACCTGTTCGGCGACTCGCGGGGCTGGTCGCTCGAGATCGCCGCACGAGAATACGTGTGGCTCTGGGATGAACGGCACGGCCAATCGGTGCGCGAGATCGCGGCCCGCGAAGGGGTCACGATCAGCCGGGTTCGCTTTGGACTCAGGCGAGCGCGGGCGCAGGAAAAGGCAGCGCCTCTTGCGGCGACCCGCAAGGACAGCCGGAAAGCGCCCCGGCTCGTGCCGCTTTTTCCCATCGGACCCTTCACACCCACCTCCACTTGCGGACACACGCGCCCGATCGAGGCCGGCTCCTCGTTCTGTTGCATGGTCTGCCACGGGTCCGGGATGGACTCCCATCCCGCTGTTCAGCGCGACCCGCGGCAAGAGCCGCTCCCTGAACCAAAAGCACCCGAGCCGGAACCCATCAACCCTGGGGTTGAAACCCGCCGCCAGAAGCGCAAGCGGATTTTCCAGGTCTAGAACTCCACCCCCGCGCAGCTCCCACGCTCGGCCTGCGCGCATTTCTCTCCATCTATCCCGGTGTCACACGGGGAGGTCCTCATGCCGAATGTCGTCGCAACCAGTACGCCGAGCTGGAAGACCTTGCTGGCCATGGTCTTCTCC
>DAIDHX010000215.1 GCA_027451885.1 Planctomycetales bacterium | reverse complement strand
GGCGGCGGCGGCGGCGGTGGAGTTGTGTTCGGGTCGATGTTCAAGTTGGCAAGATTGAATGGATAGTACGCGCGTCCGTTATACGACTCGGCGGGGAGGCTCGGCGACATCGTGACGCCGTTGACTGTTCCGGCGTAGATTTGCCCCGTCGCGCCTGTGAGCAAGGATGTCGAGCCGTTTGCCGCGATCAGCTCCGTGGTGTTCCCCGCGAGCGTCACCTGGTTTTCCACGGGATCGACAAAGATCGATTGATCGACCGACCCAACCTGGAGCGCGCCTCCGACCGTCCAGGGAAACCGGGGGCTGCCATCCGGGCCAGGCGACTGAGCGCTCGAGCCTGAGCCGATCGTGACAGCGGCGGGCGTCGAGGTTTGAGCCGGGTCATTACCGAGCGCGAGATACTGGCTGCGCCATGCGCTCAGAAACGAGGCATCCCAGACGTAATTATTGCCCGAGATCTGGGCGCTCATGTAAACGCGCCCCGTCTCGGTGGCGCTCACGACAAGCCCCATCCAGTAATTGACGTAATGCTGCACACCTACAACCACGCCGCCGAGCGCATCGCGAATGGTATTGCCCGTGATCACGGTACCTAGATCCGGCAGTACGGACCAACCGCCAGGCATCGGGAATGCCGCGCCTGAGCTTGGCGCCGAGAAAGCGGCCGCTGTGGTGGAAATGGCTGTTCCTGTATAGACAGTGCTGTAGTTCGTTCCGCCCGTGATCTGGTTTCCTTCAATCCGAGTGCCGTAGTCCTCTCCGTTCAAGACAACTCCAATCGAGGAGGTTCCCGAGAGGTCGATCGTGTTATTGAGGATGGCGTTGTTGACGAAGCCCCCTGTCACTTCGATGACGTAATAGCCACCGCTTGGGGGTGCGGGGAGCGGGTCGTTCATGAGCAGCTCGAGCTGGCCTGAGCTCGAGAGGCTCGCCTGCTGCGCAACACGGTACCACTGGCCTGCCAGAGCTGTGCTCGATCCCCCCTGGCCGCCGACCACTTCGAGAATCGAGACCACGAGCCCCGGTCCCGTCACCACCTGGCCTGCACCCGTGCGCAGATTGTCGAGCACCAGCAGCCTGCCGTCGGCGGAGATGGCCGCGGGCCGGCCTTCAAACAAGATACTGTAGGTGCTCTCGGCGAGGATCACCTCCGGGTCGTTGATTCCGGTGAATCCGCCCAGGGGAGTCGAATACGTCAGCTCATTACCGACCTGCCCTGCCGCGCTGAAGGTGTTTCCCTCGATGACATTGTTAAAGCCCGAGACAGCCAGATTGACGAGCCGGAACTCGCGCGCGGGGGAGCTCGATTCCGTGACGGAATTGTTCTCGATGATCACGTCGTGCGGTGTGTGAAGCGCAAATGCGCCGGGGGACCAGGTATATGCAGGCGCTCCCAGTACAGTATTACCGCTCACGGTCCAGGGACCGCTGAACAACTCGATCGCACCGCCCTGGAAGGTGCAATTCGCGATCGTTCCGAAGTCGGCGTCGTTGGTGCGCAGGATGTCCATGGCCTGCTCGCCGACGTACTGGTGCTGCGTGTCGCCGGATGTGGCAAGCTGGGCCTGGAGGGTGCTGTATTTTGAGGCGTCGAAGGCGGGGGGTGCATTCACCGTCATGCCGCTGAGCGTGATCTGGTCGCGGTTGCCGTTGTTATTCGCATCGCGATCGTCGATCACCGCGTGCGCCACGTTCCAGGGGTTGTTGAGCGGGTCGTAAAGCGCGGGGGACGTTCCCGAGGGATTGCTCCAGCGCAGCGGGGCGGACTGATCAAAAGCGATCGTGAAGGACTCGAAGTCGATCTGCAGGTTATTGTTCTGGGGCGCGGAGATTGTGATTGCGCCCGGCAGATTGGCCGGCCACGCCGGCCCGTTTCCTTGCTGGAACAGCAGCGTTGCACCTTGCCCCACGATTCTCACTGAATGGGTAATCAAAAGGGGCTGCGTGAGCACGACCACGGAGTTCGCCGGCAAGGTGATCGTGTCGTACTCGGGGCTGGTCGACGACAGGAGCGCCTGGAGCTCCGCGCCCGTTGTGGGGGGCGCGGGCGCGGGTGTTGTATTGAGCGGCTCGGTGAGCAACGACGGCGACCAGTCTCCGCCGGAGAACGAAGCCGCGTAGACCTGGCTGGTGCCGGGAATCGAGGCTTGCAAGATCATGTTCGGCCCTGCGCCTGGGCCAGGCGTCTCGTTGCGAACAGGTGGGAAGTACAGATCCGCGACCGTGGTCGAACCGGCGCGCAACCAGGCATAGATATGATTATGCCCAAGAGATGAAAACGTGCTGTCCCACTGCTGCCCCGCGCCGTCGGATAATCCCCAGGTGATCTGGCCGAAGGTGGCAGGATCGAATGAAAAGCCATTCTGCGCTGTCACGACCAGATGAACAAACCCTGCCTCATAAAGGACGCCGGAGCCGTCCTGCCCGAGCGCAGTCACGCTCAGGTCCGCGGCCACATTCGCGGGGGTGGGGACCGGGGGCACCGGCAAGGTTGCGCTCGTGAGATTCTCAAGCGTGAACGATGCGGTCTGGGGTGTCGCCGCGCCTTGCGTGTAAACCTGCACCGAGAGCACATCGCCATTCGCCAGGCCGATCAGGTTGCCTGTGGAACCACCGAGCGGCAGGGCTCCGCCGCCAGCAGCCTGATCCGAGCGAACCTGCGGGCTTATGTACAGATCCCCCTGCCCGGCCGTTGCGCTCGAGAAAAACTCAGCGAGGGCATAACCGCTCGGATTGGGGGCCGTGGCCCAGGCGAACCCGCCCGGCGACGTCACCACGATTTCCGAGACAGAGCCGCTGATCCCGCTCAACTGGAGATGCAGATCCTGGATGCCTCCGCTGCCCGGCGAGGCATCCGGCCCGACCAGATTTTGCCCATCCTGCCCCAGACTCGTCACAGCGAGCGAGAGGGCAATCCGAGGCTCCAACTCATGAAGTTGCGGTCGCAGGTTGCGCCTGCGTCCGCGCGATGGTTGCAATTTCATGGAAGCTCTTCAAGACGGTCTCCAAACCATCCCTAGCCAGGATGTCCACGACTCCGTCCGAAGAACTCATAGAACAGGCGATCCCTTCACAATTAGGGTGCGTCGCGTAAGCGCTCGATACAAGGCGCAAGTGCTCGTTTCAGGCGACACGTGATTCCTATAATCGACACCACCAGCACGATCCGCGCGGAGATTGTCGAGATCGGTTAAAGATCCCAGAATCGCGCGCCGAGGGTGTCGGGGTAACCTAGGAAAGTACGACTTGCAGCAACTTTAGCGGCCAGGAGGGTTGGACCGGTTGGAGCGACCTGCCTGCCTGGGGATTGCCCGCAATTTGGCGAGCATCAGGGCGCATTCTCTGGGCAAGTGGCGAATTCCGGCGAGCAGGACCGCGCCCGCGATCAAAAAGATGGGAATGAGGACGAGCAGGCCCGCGCCCAGGTTTTCGGAATCGAAGCCTGGAAGCGCCCGTGGGAAGGCTCCCAGGGACGCGAGCACGCGGCCGAATGGGGTGGCCATGGAGTCGGGGTGGGAGAACAGGTCGCTTGCGAGTTCCATGGCGATTGGAGCGAGCAGTTCGGCGAGGAGGCGGGCGGCGATCGCCACGCCGCAGCCGACCCCGCGCAGGCTGGGGAGGGTCACGCGTGAGAGAATCGCGAAGCAAGGGACGATGTCAACGCTTGCGAGCAGCAGAATCGCCCCAAAACCCGCGAGAATCGCGCGCTCGGTCTGGAGCTGCAAGGTTGCCAGCATCAGGGCCGCGGCGGCGGCGAGCAGAAGCCCTGGCACGAGGAACAGGCGTCTGATCGTCGCGTTGCGGGCCTGATCCGCCAGCCACGCCCCAAGGCCAAGACCCAGGCTTTGTGACACGATGGCAACCAGGCTGACCGCACGTTCGAGAATCGGGTTTTGTGCGCCACTGACAAGGGTAAGGTAAGACGGGGCCCACGCCAGCACGCCCGCGATCCCGAACGACGCGAAAGAAAGCCCGAACACGGAATACGTGCAGGACGAATTCACCATCAAATCGACGTAATCGGCCTGGATTGGGCCGGCGTCTTCATGCAGCTTGAGCCTGCGTGGGTCGACGCCCTCGCTTGCTCCTCGCATCGGGGCACGAAGCACAAGTGCCACCATCGCGAGCGCAAGCCCGAGCCCGGCGGGAACGATGAACGCGGTCTGCCAGGGGAGAATCCGCCCGAATGAGTTCGCGAGCCAGGGGGTGAGAATCGCCCCCAGAGGCGTGGCAAGAAATATCAACAGGAAAACTCGGCCGCGCACGCGGGGGCTAAACGCGTCCATCACGACCGCGAAGGCCGTGGTCATGAACCACGCGCTCCCTGCGCCAACCGCCACGAGCGCAACCTGAAGCCTGAAGGCATCTGACGCAAGCGCGACAAGTGCCAGGGCCGCACTCTCAAGCGCGATTCCAAGAGCAAGAATTCGCGGCCGCCAGAAACGATCGACAACCACCCCGATCGCAAGCGCAGCGACCACTCCGCCCACGAGCGGAGCCATCAAAAGCCAGTTCGCCTGCGCGCGATCGAGCTGAAGCTCCTGGACAAATCGGGGCAAAAACGCGGGAATCAGCCATCGCCCCACGGAATCCACGACCGCCATCACCGCAAGATACACAAGCCAGATCGCGGCAGGCGTCGAATCTCGAAGTGCCGCCGATTCGAGCGCGTCGCTCGCCGGCGGCGAAGGCGAGGATGATCCCGCCTCCCCCTCAGGCGAACCGCCCGTTCCCGATTCATCGATCACACCAGCCACCTGGAACCCCCACGTTACGAGCGCGATTGCCGCCTTGGCTCAATGATCGTAAACCGCTCGCTTCGCGATCGTCCAGGGGCGGGCGTTACGGCCGGGGCGCGGAAGACTCCACGGTTTTGCGCGACTCCAGATACGCGATCAGATCGGCGAATTCACTCGGCGTAAGCCCCTGTGCAATTCCATTGGGCATGATCGAAACGGGACTTGGCTTGCGGGCGTCGATGTCATCCTTGGAAACCTTCACCAGCTTGGCATCGGCGTCCTGGAGCTCAATGGAGGCGGCGGTCTCGTTGCGAACGATCCCCGTCACCACGCGCCCGTCGACCAGGGCCAGAATCGTCGCTTCGTAGCCTGAGGAGATCTTGCTCGACGGATAAAGCACCGCGGCGATGAGCTCATCGCGGGGATACTTGGCCCCCACGGTTGAGAGCTCAGGCCCCACCGCGCCTCCTTCCTTGTTGATCGCATGACACTTGATACAGCCCACGCCCTTCTGATCAAAAAAGAGCGCCCGCCCCCGCGCGGGATCTCCCTTGGCCTGGACCGCGGCAAGGCGAAACTTCTCGGGATCAAATCCCTCGTAGGGGGCTGCCTTCAGGAACGGATAATCGGCCTGGCCCGTCACCGCGACCGCGAACTGCCAGCCTCCGCCATTGTTCCCACAGCGCACCAGGATTGGATTCTTCCCCTTGTGGAGTGCGACTTCGAACCGGGCGTGTTCGTGACTGAAGCCGCGGCTGTCGCTGAAGCGGTAGACTTCCTTGCCGTTGACCCACACGACGAGCGTGTCGTCGGAGCCAACCACCATCGAGGCGGTTCGATCGCCTGGGCTTTCCAGCTCGGTGTAGCCATAGGCATGGAACTCGCCTCCCTGGCGGAAGAAGCGGCCGAGATCGAACTGCCCCCTGGCGTCAACGGGCCTGGCGTTTCGCCAGGTGATCGACCGTCCGCCCCTGCCCGGCGTCTTGAGTGTAAGATCGACCGGCTTTGTGGGATCGATGAGGTCCCTGGCCTTGTTCGGAAACGGCCCGAGCAGCTTCCAGGTGGTGATCGGCCGTTCTCCAGCCAGAATACGTTTGAGCTCTGGGATGGCGGCCTTGGGCAGCTCCCCGCGCTGGGAGAGCTCAGCGAGCACGGCGGGCGCCTGGTCGCGAAGCTGGCCGATGGCCCCGGCCGAGCTCTCGCGCACCTCCGGACTCCTGGCGAGCAGGCCGTCGACATAGATCGAAAGGGCGCGGAGATCTGGCAAGGCCCCAAGCGTGCGCGCGGCTTCATACGCGGTTGCCTGATTCTGGGCGGCCGCGATCAGCTCCGGCACAACCTGCCGCGCCTCGAAGGCCGCGGCGGCAGCGATCGCACGCTTGCGCACCTCCAGATCCGGGTCAGCGATCAAGGCCGGCAACCGCTTGAGAAATTGATCCCTGGCCTCGGCTGGCAGCGTGCGCTGAATTTCCACCAGAGCGGCAATCGCAACCGAGCGCACGTCCGACCTGGGATTCCCCAGCAGCTTGAGCAGCCCGGCCGACGCCTCCGGCCGATTCATCCGCCCAAGTGCAGCGGCCACCAGCCCCGCGCGGTCGGCGACCTTGTTCGATCCCAGCAGGTCGACGAGCCCGAGCGCGGATTCCCCGCCGCCAATTTGCACGACCGCATCGAGCGCAGCCTTCCAAACCCCGTCATCCTCGCCACGGGCCAGGGCCTCAAGCAGCAACGGCCTGGCGCTCTTATCGTGGAAGGCGCCAAGCGCGCGGGCCAGCTCAACCTTCACTGCCGGATTCTGTTCCTTGCCAAATGCATTGCGGCAGAACTCCGCGCTCTTCGTGTCCTTGACCGTGACAAGCCCACGCACCGCCGCGGAACGAACCTCAGGCATGGGATCGATCGCGAGTGCTCGGATCGAATCGATCACGAACGGCGTTCCTTCCCAGTCGACCACGCGCGGGGGCGCATCGTGCCTCGCGGGCTGCGTGCCCCACCAGTGGCCGTCCCAGGGCGCTTGCTTGCGATCCACCTCCGCCAGAAAATCGATCGCCTTCACACGGTCCGCCGCGACCTGGCCGATCGAGCTCGCGATCACCTTGAGCAACCGTGCAGCGTCGAGGTCGTACTCATTCTCGAGAACGTGCAGAATCTGATCGAGCAGCCGGGGGTCGTGAATCGCCAGGCCCTGGCTCAGTCTGGGAAAATCGCCGATCCGCTTGAGCGCCCGCCGCGCGGAGAATGCGATATAGGGATCAGGCGAGGTAAGAATCGCCATGATCGGGCGGACGGTATGGCGATCGCCGATCCGCCCGAGCGCGATCACCGCCTGGAGCCGCACCTGCGGATCGGTATCATCGAGCAGGGGCACCAGCGGCCCAGAGGCGATCGGCACGGATCGCTCACCAAGCGCCCTGGCCGCCTGAGCGCGAAGGTCCGCAACGGGCGAGCGCAACAACTCGATGAGCGGCTCCGAGGCCTGGGGCGTACCACCGGCCACGGCGTCGAGCACCCAGATCAGATGCCGCCGCGCGAGCGGATCCGTTTGCTCATCCAGAAGCGCCTGCGTGACCAAAGGCACTACCGACCGGCCGCGACCCACAAGCACTGCCTGGGCGCTCGTGCGCTCGTTGTAAGACGCATGCTTCAGCCGCGCGATCTGCGCCCGGTCGTCATCCGCGTCTCGACCGCGCGGCCGCGGCTGATCCGCCAGTTTTCCCGTGTAGGTGACCGCGTAGACCCGGCCCAGCTTTTCCGTCTTGTTCGCCCACCCCCCCATCGACCAGTCCGCCACATACATCGTCTTGCCGTCCTGGGAGAGAGCAAGATCAAGCGGGCGGAACGATTCCACATCGCCCGGGGTGACGAAGTCGATCATGTCGCCGATCTTGAAGCTCGCGCCCGAGGGCTCGAACCGGATCGACTGCACCTTGCGCTTGCCCCATTCGGCCCAGTACAGGCGGCCGCGATACTCCTGGGGCCAGGCGTCCTCGCCGTAAAAGACGCCGCCGCAGGGCGAGCCGCCGCCGTATTCCGCGATCCGCGGCAACATCCGGTCGGTGCGGTTGTGATAATCAAAGGGATATCCATAATAGCCGCCGTCGACATGATGCGTGACCCGCGTCCACCAGCCCAGGCCGTCGTCGGTGTTGTCGTAGGTAAAGAGATTGTCGCGCTCGTCGAGATTGGGCTCGAGATGGTTCCGGGTGCCGGTGGAATAAACTTCAAGCCCCGTGCCGTCCAGCCGGCAGCGGAGAACGCCGCCTCCGACAACCTGGGCCGTGCGCCCGTCGGGACCTGTGGCCCTGGGCACGCCCTTGTCGCCGACGGCGATGTAAAGGTAGCCGTCGATGCCGATCTTGAGCCCGGAGACGATGTGATCGTTGAAATTATTGGGCGATCCTGCCGGCACGCCCAGGTTCGTGAACAGCTCAACCCGGGTGTCGGCCTTGCCGTCGCCGTTCTTGTCGGTGAGGACGGTCAGGTTGGGCATGTTCATGACATAAAGCGAGCCTGCGTGCCAGACCATGCCGAAGATCGCGTTGAGCTTGTCGGCGAAGACGATGGGGTCCTTGCCGTCGCGAAAGAGCAGGATGCGGTCGATGGGTTTGTCGGCGGGTCCGACCTGATCCATGGGATCCTCGCCCACGAATAGCGAGCCGTCGGGCGCGGTGGCGACCTGGCAGGGAAATTCGACGGCGGGCACAGCCGCCACGAGCCGGATCGAAAAGCCGTTTGGAACCTTGGGCGACTCCGCCTGTGCGTGTGGAATGAAAGCCCCAAGCGCGGCAACGAGCCCCATGGTGAAGGCGCTTGCGCGTCTTCGGTTTCGAGAGTTCGCCAACATCGTGATCCGTTCCCCTGGCAGGTCGAAGAGGCAGGGCCGCGGCGCTCAAGCGTGACCGTCCCAGGACGGGAGCCGCCGCGATCAAATCGGGTTGTAGCGCCAAAAGTTTAGCACGAAGCCAGCCGTGCAACCCAGCGGAAATCCCCCCGCGCGGCGTGCCGGGCCGCTCTATCGCTGGGCGCGCCTCACGTGTTCTTCGGCCACGAGTGCGCTCGAGAGCAGCAAGACCGCCATCAGCACCACGATCCCGTTGAGCCAGTTCCACGGGGGCATCAGGCAGGCGAGAATCAGAAGCGCGAGCGCCAGCAACCGCCTGGGCCGCAGCGCCAGACCGTGCCGCAAAATCGCCAGCAGGATGCGCTTGCCGTCGCGCAGGGCGGAGAGCTTGCTGACCGTGCCGGCGATCCGGGGATGATAGGGAACTGGGAGCTCGACGACCTTGAGCCCGCGCGCGACCGCCTCGGCCGCGAGCTCGGTTTCAATCTCGAATCCCTCCGACCGCAGCCGAACCTGTGCGCGATATCGCCGGCCAAAGTCGCGATAGCCCGAAAGCAGGTCGTTATTCCCCGGCCCGATGATGACCCGGAAGGCGGTCTTGATGAGCAGGTTGCCCGTGCCTCGAACGAGCGACATGGCCCGCGTTCCCTCAACCGGCCTGCGCGCGCCAACCGCCATGTCCGCGCCGCTTGCAACGGCGGCGATGAGCGCGTGCGCCTCGCTCGCCGGATAGGTTCCGTCACCATCGGTGAGCACAAGCACATCACAGTCTCGCAAGAGCTCGAACGCCGCACGGACCGCAAAACCCTTGCCCTGCTCGGTCACGCATTCAACCCGCGCGCCAAGCGCCCGGGCCAGATCTCTCGTGCCGTCGGTTGAATTATTGTCGAACACGACGATTTCGGCATCGGGCAGCGCTGCGCGATATTCCGCGAGAACGGCCGGAATGGCCGGGGCCTCGTTGTAGCACGGGATGGCCACAGCCACGCGCACGGGGGGCGCATCGCTGGAGACCTCGTTCGCATCGCGGGTTGTGCCTGGGTCGGTCACGCGCGTCGTCTCCCCACTCACCGCCGTCGCGCGACTCGCACCCGAGCGGATGGCATCTCATCAAGGCGCAGCGGTCTTCACCCCCGCGCCCGATTCCTCAAAACTGATCGACCGCTCGCTGATCACCGTGATCACGATCCGGCCCTCCTGCGTGCCTGACACGCCCCCGCCCAGTTTCACCACCAGCCGCGAACCGCCCTGCGGCAGCTTGACCTGCGCCGAAACGGCGTGCGGACCGTGATCGGTCTCCGACTTGAGCTCAAGCCGCTTGCCGTCGAGCCAGGCCGCGATCGGCCCCTGCGCTTCGAGCACGATCCGGGCATCCTGCACGACAGTTGAGACGAGCGGGCTTGTCAAGTATGCGCCACGATCCGCCTGGCCGCCACGCAGCCGGGAGAGATCGATCCGCCCCTCGGCGTCGGCCACGATCCGCCTGAGGGCGGCTTTCGATTCCGAGGGATGACCGGGCTCGAGCAGAGCACGCGCTTCCGCCTCCGTGAGCGGCCCGGCGGCCTGGCAGCGCCCGAGCACGCTCACAGGCTGTTTGAGCGTGGCCAGATACTCCACCAGGTCCACAAGCTCGCGCTCGCTCAGCGAGGCCGCAAGCCCCTCGGGCATGAGCGAGATATCGCTTGTTTTGCGATCCTCGATGTCGCTCCTGGGGATCTCAATGCGCTCGCCCTGCGCGGTCTTGAGCACAAGCCGCTCAGGCGCATCCTCGACCGTGAGCCCCGTGACCGCCCGGCCGTCGGTCAGTGCGACCACCACGGCACGGTAGTTGTATCCCACCGCCGCGCTTGGGTTCAGGATCGAATGATAGAGCTCCTGGCGGCCATATTTCACGCCGATCGTCGAAAGATCCGGGCCGACCCACTGCCCGCGTCCCTGGACACGATGGCAGCGTGCGCAGGCTTCGGCGGAGTCGCGGAAGAAGACGAGCTTGCCGCGTTCCGCGTCACCCTGCCGGCGCGCGAGCACAGCGGGCGGGGGGAGCGCCCGGCCGCCGGCCGCCTTCGGCGGTGGAAACACCTTCGCCGCCTCGGACCGCAGGCCGCGATCGACCGACGACAGCAGCAGGTCCGCGGCCTCGGGCTTGAGATCGTCGGGCAAGGTCTTGGTTCGCGCCAGCTCGAGCAGCTTCCAGGCCCCATCCCGTTGTTCCGCCGCCGCGCGAAGCGCCTGCCTGCGCACGCCGAGCGGGTAGTCCTTCGAACGAGCCAGGTCGAAGAGCTTACCGCCGGAATCACGCACGCGGCCGAGCGTGCGCACCGCCGCCTCGCTTTCCGGCGTGGAGCTCGATTGGCCTTTGGATTGTTCAACCAGCCGCGTGAGAATCGCGCGGGCATGCCCGCCGCCCGAGCCGAGCGTCTGGATCGCCGCCAGCCTCGAGGCCGGATCAACCGCTGGATCTTCGGCAAAATGCTCGACTTGAGCGCGAAGGCGATCGTCGCCCGTTGCGGCGGCAAGAGAAATGCCGTCGACGCGCGTGGACGCATCGCCGAGCATGCGCTCGACGAGTGCGGCGACCTCGGATGATTTGCGAGCCGCCGACCAGTCGCGTGCCAGGCCGCGGATCAAAAGCGAGCAGCAAGCGCGGGCCTGCTCGGGATCGCGTGCCTTGCCGGCGAGCGCGGCGACCGTCTTCGCGGCGCGGGCGTCCGAGATCCGGCCAAGCACGTCAAGCGCAGCCTGTTCCAGCTCAATGGCGCGCAGCTTCGGCAGCGACGCTTCCAGAAATCCAAGCGACTCGGGCCGGTGCAAGCGCCAGCACAGACCGAGCATCTTGCTCAGGTTGGTCACCGGCAAAACCGCCGCGCCCGGAGACAGGAACGCCTCGTTACGATCGACCGGGAAATAGGGGGGCAGCGCCACGTCCCCTGCCGCGGCTTGCGTCTCGAAATCGATCGCGCCAAAGAGCGAGCCGTCGAGCAGGCGCGCCAAGTAATCGCTCTCGCGCCCCTCGAGCGCCAGCCCGAGCGCTTCGAGATACCAGCGATCGTGCCCATCCCACGAAGCCGCAAGTGTGCGCAAGGTGTCGCCCACCTCGGCGGTCGGCCGGTTCCGCAGCGCGAGGATGACCTCTCTGCGCACCTGGGCGTCGGGATCATTCGCCGCGGCCTTGAGCGCATCAAACACCCAGGGCTCGGGCGTCTTCGGCTTCGCGCCCTTCGGCTCCACGACGTGCCCGTTGTGAGCGCAATCGCGTGCCAGCATACGCACAACCTGCGCGCGAATCCGCGGCTCGTTGCCGGAAAGGGCAACATTGAGGAGCGGCACCGCCACAACCGGACCCTCGATTGCCGATGCAACCCAGAGCGCACGCGCGCGGATGATCGGATCAGGGTCGTGATAGGCCATTTCCTTGAGCGATTCGGCCGCGGGCTGAGTCCTGGCGATCGCGATCAGGCCCCTGCGCGCGGCGTCCTGCGTGGCGACGTTCGGCGAACGTAACGCGGCCAGCAGACCCGCCAGCGAGCCAAAGTCCGGGCGCGGCTGCTCGACCTTCACGCCCTTGGGCGCCACGCGGTAGATTCTGCCGGTCGTCTGATCGCTGAAGGCGTGGCCGCCGACCCCAGCGTCGTACCAGTCCGCCACGTAGATCGAACCATCAGGCGCGGCGCAGGCGTCAACCGGCCGGAACCAGGGGTCCGAGCCCGAAAGGAACACCTTGTACTCCGCGCGATAGGAGCCATTCTCGCGCGTGATCGGGATGAAGTTCACCTGCCGTGAGCCGGCATCGACCTCCAGGATCGCCCCCCGATATTCGGGAGGCAGCAACGCGCCTTCATAGACCATGATGCCGCAGGGGCTGCCGTTGCCCGTGCCCACGAGCTTGGGCACGTTGCCCGGCACATCCTCGCCCCAGTGCCGCGGACTCCCCGGCGTGCGATACCCAAAATGGCCGCCGTCGAGCGCCTGGATCACGCGGCAGCCGCGATTGCCGTCGTCGTCGTTATCGCTCGTGAAGATCTCACCAAAGGCGTTCAAGCTGGTTTCGTAATTATTGCGCTGACGATCGCAAATGATTTCGAACTGCGTACCGTCCCGGTTCACCCGCAACGTATTCGCAAGCTGATCGGTTGAGACCCTGCGCCCGGACCTGTCAACCACGTCGAAGTTCTGCTGCCGCTCGGAGTGATCCTGCTGCACCGAGCAACAGCCGTCGCCGTGCGTGAAATAGAGCTTGCCATCGAGCCCGAGCGTCATTCCATGCACGCCATGATCCGAATCGACGCCGCCGAAGCCGGACAGCAGGGCATAGCGTTTGTCGGCCTTGTCGTCGCCGTCGGTATCCTCGAGCACCAGCAGGTCGGGGCTATTGCCCACAAAAACACGGCAGCCGGTGTACTTGCCTGTCGCGTCGTGATGCTCCTCCACGGCAATGCCCATCGGCACGGGGAAGATCCGATCGGCGAAGACCGTGGATTTATCCGCCTTGCCGTCGCCGTCGGTGTCCTCGAGAATACGGATACGATCGGCCTCTTCGATCTTGTGGAAGCGGCGATTGCCGCCGCGGCTGAGGCGATAGTTGAGCCCCTCGGCAACCCAGACGCGGCCACGGGAATCGATGTCGATGTTGGTTGGATTCACGAGCAGGGGCTCGGCGGCCCAGAGCGCTGCCTCAAGACCTTGCGCGGGCTTGAGCGCGGCCGCGGTGCGTGCCGCGTCAACCTGCCCATGCGACGGGCCGGACGACCCAATCCAAAGAATCGCTGCCAGTCCCAGTCCCCATCGCGCAGGGGTACGTCGCGCGAGCCGGCGTGCTCTCATCGGTAATCGACTCCGGAGGGTGTGCGCGGGCGTCTGCTGTGCCCAGATTGCAGGAGGGACGGCGTCCCATGCCTCGACACCACCTATTCTCGCTGAGCGCGAACAAGCCGTCCAGACTGCGCCGATCCCAACGGATCGCCTTGCCGGCCCCCGTGCTGGTTTTGATATGATTCGAGTTGGGAAGCAGCTCGCCGTGGCGCTGCTTGATCCAGGACCACGCGTCGACTTCCGCCGCCGCTCCCAGGCGGCTGATCCGGGACGAGGTTTCGTTTATGTCTAAACTCTTGCGCAACGTCGTCTCGCACGCTCTGACCGGCGCTCTCACGCTGGCCGCGGCTTACCTGCTGCTGGCCGATCGGCGCCAGCCTGGCCCCACTCCCCAGCCGCCCGAGCCCCTCGCTGCAGGATACGATCAACCCGCGCCCCGAGTCATCTCCATCGCCGCTGAGACCGATCCGCAGCAATCGCCCCCCTCGACCGATCAGCCGCCGCCGCCCGAGGATCTGCTCAAGAACCTCGATCCCGAGGAACGAAACAACGTTCGCATCTACGCCACCGCCAACAAGGGAGTGGTGAACATCACGACCGAGGCCGAATCGTACAGCTTCTTCGGTGAAGAGACTTCCACCGGCACCGGCTCCGGCTTCGTGTTCGACAAGCAAGGGCGCATCTTGACCAACTTCCACGTGGTCCAGGGAGCGGATGCGGTCCGCGTGACTCTGTACGACGGCTCAACCCACGAGGCCAAGATCATCGGCGCGGATGCATCGAACGACGTCGCGGTTCTTACCATCAAGGCCCCGCCGGAGAAGCTGTTTCCGCTGAAACTGGGCGACTCCAGCAAGACCCTCGTGGGCCAGAAGGTGCTTGCGCTCGGCAATCCGTTTGGCCTCGAGCGCACGCTGACCACGGGAATTGTGAGCAGCCTCGACCGCTCGCTCAAGGCCAAGAACGGGCGCACGATCCGGGGAATCATCCAGACCGATGCCGCGGTGAATCCGGGCAATTCCGGGGGCCCGCTGCTCAACACGCGCGGCGAGGTCATCGGCATGAACACTGCCATCGTTTCCAACGTCGGCCAGTCGGCGGGCATTAGCTTCGCCGTGCCAATCAGCTCGATCGCACGCATTCTGCCCCAGCTCATTGAGCACGGGCGCGTGGTCCGGGCTGATCTGGGCGTGCTCCGGGTGTATGCCACCGGCGAGGGGCTGCTTGTGCTTTCGCTCAGCGACGGCGGAGCCGCCGAAAAGGCAGGCATTCAGGCCGCCCGGATCAAGGTCGAGCGACTGGGTCCAGGGATCATCAGGCGCAGCCTGGACATTGACTCAGCCGACCTGATCGTGGCGATCGAGCACAAGCGGGTGAAGACCGTCGAGGAGCTTCTGACCGAGGTAGAAAAGCACAAACCCGGTGAGCGTGTGCGCGTCACCGTTGTGCGCGGCGGCCGGCCGATGGACGTGCCGGTAGTGCTCGGCCAGTCCTGAGCTCACCGGCGGGCGTGCCAGTCGTGGTGTAGCGCGAACCGCGCGTGCGGGGCTCGCTTGTGGAAACGCGCTACCCCCAGCGGATGGCCATGCCTCTGAGCCACCTTGTGCGCGTGCGGCTTGAATCCTCCCCGAGGCGGGGCGATGATCGCGATCCCGGGAAGCTCCGCGGCCTCGAGCCCGTTGGCGTAAACCACCAGCGTGTCGTTGCTGCTCGACTTCTCAAACACAAGCTGATTGAAGCTGGCGATGCCGTTGTTCGCCAGTGTGACATCCACACCCCCGAGCACACCCGGCTGAGCCCCCATCACCGAAATCCCCACGATCCCTGAGTAGCTGCTCACCCAGTTGCCGAAGCTGTCTTCCACCACGACCGTGAGCCCAAAGGCCGCGCCAAGGGCCACGGATTGGGTGAGCGGCGTCTCGAACACGAGCCGCGCCGCTGCTCCCGGCACAACCGCGATGGGCGCTGTGTCGACCGCCACGCCATCCACCAGAACCCGCAGCACGTCGCCAGGCGCGCTCAGGTTGAGCGCCAGGCCGTTGAAGATCACACGGCCTGACTGAACCTGTGCAGTGGTCGAGCCCATCAGGAAGCTGCCGGACGGTCCAGACAAAAGCTGAATCGTCGCCGTGCCGGAATCGCTTGTGAGAAGCGCGCCGGTGGGCGACTGGAGATCGACGCCAATCGAGAACCCGCTCCCCGCCACAACCAGGCCCGGCTGCGTTGTGATGACAGGCTGCGGCGGCACCGCGGGCCCTTCCGGCTGAATGCCTGAAAGATCAGCCGCCACCACATTCGCGATCGGACTCCCTAGCCCAGTTGCATCGTTATAGCCATGGAAGCCCGCGCCCGATCCACCCGGCACGAAATGGAACGCACCACCCCCCAGACCGTAAAGCGCGGGCAGTGCTTGCGAGGGACCATCGAGCGTTGCGCCGCCCCCCTGAACTCGCCCCTGATCGACAATCGCCACAAGCGCAGCCCACGAAGGCGCGGCCAGACTTGTACCGCCGATCAACTCCCAGGGCTGGCCGGGCGACGTATTGAACTGGTCATACACCGCGACGCCCGTCGAGGGATTCGCGTCAAAAGCAACGTCAGGCGTGGTGCGCATGCCCGTCGCCTGCGCTGACAACTGATACGCTGGCGCGGGCTCAAAGGCACTCACGCCCCCGCCCGCCAGCGCCCAAGGCGTCTCCGAGCCATAACCGCCGCCCGAACCGAGCGTAAGCGTCGTCCCCCCCGCAGCCACCACATTCGGCGAAAACGCAGGGTACTCACCCGGCGAACCCAGATCCCCCGTCGCCGCCACGAAGGTCACGCCGATGTGGCCCGCCGGCGTCGTGAACGTGCTGTCGTACGCGCGCTCGGACGAATACTCAGGCGAGCCCCAGCTCATCGAAACCACAGACACATTCGGCATCGCCAGAGCCGTGCGCACCCCCTGGTAGAGATCCAGGCTCGAGCCCGAGTTGGTCTCGACGAGCACAATGTTCGCCTGGGGCGCAAGCGCATGAGCCCATTCGACATCGAGCGCCTCCTCGGTCTCCCAGTTGCCGGACGCCGCCCCCGCGCCGGTCGGGTCCGCGCCTGGCAACTGCCCAGTGCCGTACTCTCCCACCTTGATAAAACTGGGGGGATCAGGCAGGTGAAACGCCGCGTCGAACCGCGCCAGGTCGCTCGTGGCGAAATTGCTCGATCCCGTCGAGACAAGATACGGATCGTTATAAGCATCCACAATCGCGATGGTTTGCCCCGCGCCGTTACCCGCCGTCATGCCAAACTGGATCGAGCTAAAACCATACGCGGCACGGATCTGCCCGGGCGTGAAGCCGGTCGGGCTGGTCGAACCCGTGTCGTTCGCGGGATTCGTCGCGCCGAGATTCGCCGGCAGAACCTGGCCGAGAATCGCAGGCTGCGCGACACTCCCCGCCGATCCCGGTAACAGTGAGCCCGCGGCTTGCCCCAACGTTGAAAGCAGAATCCGCGCGTCGAGCCGCTCGGTCGCTGGCCGTAACGCGCGTGGTCGCCGGCCCTGCGCGCGGAATCTCCCCGCTGACAAATGCATGCTTGATCCTCGGTGTCATCCAGGTTGAAGATCGGGGAATCAATCGCGGCTAAACAAGTCTAGGTCGCGGGAAGGCGATGAGGTTCGCCCCTGTGAAGTGCAAGCTCAAACTTCCCTGGACCAGGGCATCCTTGCGAGGCGTATCCTTGGGGATCGAGGCAGCGTGCACGCCCGCGCGGATTTGCTCCGCGGGACGGGATTTGGCAAGGCAAGCCCTCGAAAGCATGCCCGATATTGCGCGGGCCGGAAACGACCCCAGGCGCGGTTTAGCTGCGGCGGGTCGGCCCCGCGCGCGGTTCGCTTTCGTGGGTCACATGCTCCTCCCGGAGTTTCAAAAGGCGTCTTCCGTGTTCGCGGCCTATCCGAGATTATCCCGTTGGCAGTGCCGCGAAGAGATCTTGCAGCGAGGCTTCGTAATTCTTCCAGCGCGCGAGCGACTTCTTGTAGACCGGTTGCCGCACCTGCGTGAGGCTCGCGGTTCGCACGGGGCGATCATTGCGGTGGAACTCGAGACAGGCGGGCTCCCAATCGAGCCCGCACGCGGCGACCAGCCTGCGCGCAACCCCCTCGAGATCCTCAACCGTGTCCTCGTAGTTGACCACGTGAATCGTCGCGGGGAGCACTGCGCTCCAGTGGTCCATCAGTCTGAGATATTGCTGAAAGCGGTTGCCGATATGCTCGGGAGAACAGGCCCAGCGGATGCTGCGGAAGTTGGTCATCCAGCAGGAGACGGCGATGTCGCGCAGGTCGCGGCGGCAATGGATGAAGGTCGCGTGCGGGAACATCAGGCGGATGAAGCCTAGATACATATAATTATCGGGCATTTTATCGGAGACGCGGTCGGCCCCGGGGCCGAGCTCCGCGAGCCTGGCATCGTGCCCCAGGGCGAGATCGTTCACGATGTCGCCGGTCAGATCGGGAAGGCAGGCAATTGGCGGCAGAGCCCGCCCCAGCCGCGCGGGGATTTTCTCGAAATTCTGCCGCGCCAGCATCAGCTCCCCAGCGCCGTGGAATCGCGAGTGGCTTGAGAGCACCTGCTCGATGAGCGTGGTGCCCGACCGCGGCAGACCAACGATAAAGACCGGCCTGCGCGTCTCGAGCCCGAAACCGCGGAAGCGCTCGAAGTACTCCGGAGTGAAGGTCGCGAGCAAGTTGGTGACGAAACGCTCATGATCGATGGGGGAGTATTTCTGCTTCCGGCTTTCCAGGTCGTCGAGCGCGGCTGCGTTCGAACGCCTGAGACAGGCGGCGGCCTCTTCGTAGCGACCACGCGCGTCATAAACATGCGCCAGGCCGAACAGCAGGGTCCCGCGAATTCCCTCCGCGAGCGTGGCGTCCTCGATTCGACGTTCGACAAGCTCGAGATCCTGGTCAGAGAGCTTGCCCCGCAGCATCGTTGCCAGCCGCGCAAGCGCGATGGTGTGACCGGGATGAATCTCAAGCGCCTTGCGGAACAGCTCCTCGGCCTCCTGAAGCTGCCCCTGCTCCTCACGCAAGCCGCCCAGGCTGATCATCGCTGGCGGCAGCGCGGGATCGAGCGAGAGCGCGGTTTGAAAGCACTGCTCCGCCTCCGCGAGATTCCCCTGCTCCTGCATCAGCCAGCCCAGGTTGTTATGAGTGAGCGCCCGCGTGGGATCGATCTCAAGCATCTTCCGGTAGCAGTCGATGGCGACCTCGTATTCGTCCGAATCGGTCGCCGCATCGGCCAGATTGCCCAGATGGAGCACAGACTCCGGCTCGAGCTCGCACGCCCGGCGGAACCACGGCATCGCCTCGTCGAGCCGGCCTTCCCGCTGCAGAGTCAGCCCGAGATTCGAGTGGGCCAGCGTCAGATCGGGATTGATCCGAATCGCCTCGAAGTAACTGGCCCGCGCGTCGGTGTATTGCTTGAGCTCGCGATAGACGTTGCCCAGGTTGTTGTGCGCCTCAGCCAGGTTCGGGCGCAGCTTGACGGCCTCAAGACAGTGCGCAAGCGCCTCTTCGGGCTTACCCAGATCGAGCAAGAATTGCCCCAGATTCGTTTGCGCTTCGGGCAGCGCTGGATTGAGCTCGACCGCCTTGCGGAATGCCGCGAGCGCCTCGTCCGAATTGCCCTTCGACCGCAGCGCCGTCCCCAGGTTGGAGTAGGTCATCGCGTCGCTGGGCCGCAGCGCGATCGAGGCCCGAAAGTGCTCGATCGCCTCATCAATCTTGCCCAGCGCCTGGAGCGCAAGGCCGAGATTGTTATGGGCCTCCGGATAGTCCTTCCAGAGATGGAGAGCCGTTCTGCAGCAACCGGCGGCCCGCTCAAACTGGCCGGTCGCACGATACGCCTCCGCCAGGTTGGCGTGGAAGGGCGCGACCCCCGGGCGGATCGCGACCGCCCTCGAGATCTGCTCGATCGCCTCGGCGGATTTGCCCATCTGATGGAACGCAACCCCGAGCAAATGATACGCATCGGCGTTGGCGGAATCGCGCGCGATCAGGCGCTGATAACCACGGCAGGCCCCGGCGAAATCTCCCGCCTGATGCAGCTTGAAGGCACTCGCCATCTCTTCACGAAGATTTGGGCCGGCTGGGGATGCGGCCGCCCCCGCCGGCGCCTTCGTGGCAATGCCCCCGTTTCCTTTCGGATCTAGCACCACACCAGCCCCCTTCATTGGCCCGTCTTATCAACCTTGATCAATCCGCAGGAAATGAATCGAGCGACCCAAATAGCGTGGCCCAAGCCACTCGCCAAGTCAACGCTCGATTCCGAGAAGAATCACTCCAATCGCTTCATACGCGAACCAAGTTGATTGCGAACAACATGTGTGCAAAAGAAAAGCCGGGCGATCTCGATCGAGAAAGCCCGGCGCGGAGTGCCTTGATTCTGCTCCGAGAGCGAGTCGCGCGGCCTCGCCAGAAACCGCCCGGCCGCCCCCCCGCGCCCGCGCCGCAACAGGCCGCAATCCCAGCCAGGATCGCGCTCGAGCGGACGGGCGCAGGATCCCAACCTCAGGCGCCAAGCGAGCCGATGTAGAACACCGGCGTGTAGTTCACGATTGCCTGATTAAAGCTAAGCACCCGGGAGATCGCCTGGCCCACATCGAGCGTTCCCGCGGGGATCTCGATGTAGGAGTTGCCGTTGTACGTTCCGGTGGCGTTCAGCAAGGTCGCGCCGGGAGTCAACCCGGTGAGAACCAGGAAGATCGGACCGGTGATCGACGCGTCGCCATTATTGGTGATCTTGACCACGCCGTTCCAGGTCCTGGTTTTGAAGTTGTGGATCAGGCCAAACTTCGTGAAGTTGAAATTGGCCGTCTCAACCTCGAAGGTGCCCAGGGCGCCCGCGGCGATCGCCACGCCGTTGGAGTCGACGACCGGCGGTCCGCCCAGGCTGATCGTGTAGAGGCCGTTGTCGGCCGAGCTCCACGAGCCGCCGGGAGGCGTGATCGAATACGTGACGGTGATCGACTGGTAATCGCCGAAGGGATCGGCGTTGCCGCCATCGGCGACGTTCTGCACGGTTGCCGTGATCGGCGTACCGCCGCCGGGAGGATCGACCTGCACCACGGCGCCCGCGACCGAGGCGGCGTTGATGCCTGCCGTGCTCGCGTAGGTCACCGTGAATGTATAGCTGGTCAAGCCGTAATCCGCCACGGTGACGTTCGCGGCCGAGAGCGTTGCGGCCGGCGCCGCGGGAGCGACAGCGCCATATTGATATGCGCCGATGCCCCACGCGGCGGTCGGAACAAATCCGCGCTGGTCCGTGAACAGGTTGAGCGGATTCGTTCCCGCGCCAATCGCCGGGCTGGTGGCAGAGACGATCGCGATCGTCTGGGTTGGGCCGCCGTTGGCCTGGAGCCCGTTCGGGTCGAGGTTCGGATCCTGGCCAATGATGTTGTTCGCCCCGGTGACGCCGGTTGGTGCAGCCTGGAACAAGCTGTTGGTAGCAACCGCCGAGCCACCGTTGTTCGAGTAATCGACCGAGCCATTGCCAGCGACCAGCGTGCTCACAAGAGTCACGTTGCCGCCGATCTGAATCACGCCGCTCGCCTGGTTGTCTGCGATCGTGGCGTTGTACATCGAGACGGAACCAC
>DAIDHX010000214.1 GCA_027451885.1 Planctomycetales bacterium | reverse complement strand
TTGCCGTCGGGATGTTCGCGAGGACCCGCAATCCTTGCAGAGTCAAACCCCATCGAGCAGGAATTGGGAGATTCTTGATTCGAGCCGAGCCAACGTGCGTTAGATTCAGGATGAGAAGAACCTGGAACGGCGTCTGAGCCTTCCGCCTTTCACCTCTCACGACTCACGCAAAGCACCTCGGCAATTCCCGAGTCGATGAATCCTTGAAGCCAATGCCGGACGGGTCTGAGCACCTGGCCGGCAGTTCGTGTTTGTTTTGTCACCGGCTGGGCGCAGGCGATGAGTGGCGGACCGGGCACGAATGCACGCGCGGGCGGACGCGTCGTGGTCGTATCGGCAGCGCTGTCGAGGGCGTTGTTTCCGCGCCAGAAACCGAACCCAATCGCGTCAGAAAATGATGCCAAAGCGCGACAGAAAATGAGGCCACAACTGCTGCGCAGAATTGAGCCGTGGCGCTCCGTAACATGTTTCTAGAAAAAGAGAAACGTCGACTGCGAACCGAACCCATTGCGCCCGTGCGAACCGAACCCATTGCGCCCGCGCGGACCGAACCCAGCGTGCGGAAAAATCGTGACCGGCTGGGCGCCGGCGTTGAAGGGCGGACCTGGCACGAATGCACGCACTTGCTTGCGCGGCGTGCTCGTATCGGCAGCGCTGTCGAGGGCGTTGTTTCCGCGCCAGAAACCGAGCCCAGGCGCGTCAGAAAGTGATGCCAAAACGTGTCAGAAAATGAAGCCACAACCGCTGCGCAAAATCGAGCCAGGGCTCTCCGTAATATGAAGCCATCACACGAGAACCGTCGACTGCGAACCGAACCCATTGCGCCTGCGCGAACCGAACCCATTGCGCCCGTGCGAACCGAACCCATTGCGCCTGCGCGAACCGAAGCCATTGCGCCCGTGCGAACCGAACCCATTGCGCCTGCGCGAACCGAAGCCAAGGGCCCGCGCGAACCGAACCCAGCGCGCGGAAAAAGCGTCGCCATCGAGCTGCGAGAAACCGAACCCAGGCCGGGAACGGAAGCCAGGGCTGTGGGCGTTGGTTCGCTTTGCGCTGTGGTTATTTGATCGGATGACGAGACAGAGCCCCGCGTGCAGGTTCGTGAGAGAACGGATCGGGGGATTCGTCCTTGAAGGCATTCCTTGACAATTCGCCGGTTTGGGCCAACGGCCCGCGGGCCGAAGGGGAGTGGACGCGTTTGTGTGTCAGGGTGCGGCGGGTCCGCTCGGGGCGGATTCGCGGCATCTTGACTGCTTTAGGGGGCACTCAACCTGGCCCAGGGCTGGGCTTTCATGTCGCGCAGGAGACCTTTCATCCAGTCGTACTCGGGATGGCTCTTCAAGAAATCGGCCGCGATGAAGTCGGAGCCGTTGTGCCCGATCTGGCCCCAGAACTCGAGCCTTGCGGTCATGGCTGCGTCGGCGACCTTGGCCTGGACCGTCCCGCCGGGAAAATACGGCGTCCAGTCCCACTCGGGAACCCCGCGCGGCGAGATCTCAACCCGTCCGCAGAGTGTGCGCTCGTTCGCGCCGTGCTTGCGGTCAATCACATCGAAGACGTCGGTCTCAAATTCCTGCCCTTTCTGGACGTCGATGGCGCCCTTCGCGCGCGAGACCAGTTGCTCCCAGCGCGTCTTGCGGGCGAGCGGCGAAGAGTCGGTCCTGGTGGCGTCGAATTTCGTTTCTTCCGCGCGGAGTTTGGGCGATTCAGGGTAGTTCGCGCCGAAGTAACAACCGTCCTTGGTACGTTTGAGGGAATGATTCTTGAGTCCCAGCTCGAAGAGTGCGATTTCGCCCGTCTTGGTATCGCCGATCAACCAGTCGTTGGCATATCCGCCGTTGTTGCCGTCGAGCATGATCGCGACGACCTCGTCGATCGAATGGGCGTACTGGAGTGCCTTGCGGGCGCGCGCGAATTCCGCCTTGCCGGCAGGGTCCCAGCCCTCGAATTGTGTGATAGTAGTCTCGGTGATCATGATTCCGTTCGAGCTCAGGCCGAAGTCGTCGTCGCTGGTGATCACGCCGGGAAGGCCGTCCATGATGAAGCGTGCTCCCTTTTCGGGCTTGATATCGAACACGACATTCCAGCGGGAGCCGACCACGTAATTCGTCCAGGCGTTGTGGCCCATGACGATCTTACCGTCCCTGGTCGCGGAGCCGGTGGCGATGAAGGCGCTACAGTTCCCGGGGGCATGGGTTGCGGGTGTATTACCTGCCTTGCGATCGAGCCAGGGGACGTAATAGTAAGGCAGTTCCTGGTTGGCGCAGAGCGCGAGGATATCCCAGCGGTCGGCCGCGACCCCCCTGGCTTTCAGTCCTTCAACGATGCCGTCGATTTCTTGTTTGTATTCCTCATCGATTCGATCCCAGAGCATGGTGCGGCCGGCGTCGCGATAGAAGTCCCAGTTACGTTTGGTCGAATGCTCGAGAAACGGTTTGATCACGCGAAGCAGGTCCTTGATTTCTTCGGCGAGCAGATAGCCGTGCTGATAACCGACCTGGCCAGGGGAGCCTTCCAGGTGGACGAGGATCCAGCCCGCGCGTTCGCCGCGCCTGGCGGTGGCCAGCCGCGGGTCGGGTGGGGGATCGGCGGCGAACGCGGGTGCGGTGGGTAAAGCGCTCGTCGCCAGGGGAAGAAGCAGTGCGCAGGATAAGAGCGAGGTTCGGTGGGCAGTTGGCAAGCTGATCTTCATGGCGGGAAGCGTCTCCGAGCAGTGCTTGTGTCTCTCTGCGTTGGATGAAATGTGATGCTAAGTGTTCGCTCACGAGCTGTGAAGAGGCGAGATGGGATCACGTGCGGTTCGTGCGTGATTGCTGGCCTCGGCGTGGTCTGGTTGGGAGCAGTCGGAGGAGGTGGGGTGGTCGGTTTGCGGGCGCACGGGGCTGGGATGTTCTGGCGTTTTGGGTTCAAAAGCGGCCAGGGGTTCGCATCGGCGTCTGGACGTTCTAGAGTAGGGCTGGGACAGTGCGTCCGGCGAGTGGAAGCGGCGAGAAAGCCTGGGCCTGGGGCTTTTGGTTTGGGCGAGGAGCGGGATGCGATGAACGCCTCGGTGCGCGTGGTCTGCGGCAACTGCTTGCGGAGCGTGGAGCGGACTGGCTCGGAAGTGGAGCTGGCGGAGGTGTGCCCGCACTGCGGTGCCAGGCTGTCCTCGGAGCCTGCAAGCTCCGTGGAATCGGAGGGGTCGGGCTCGACGGATCTGGCGAGTCTGCCGACCAAGCGTGGCGAAACCACGGACTGGGTCGAGACCTGGAGCCGGGGCACGCTGGGCTCGGTGGGGCGATTTCAGCTTCGGGAGCGATTGGGCGACGGCGGGTTTGGGCAGGTTTATCTGGCGTACGACCCCCGGCTTGATCGGGATGTGGCGCTCAAGGTTTTAAAGCAGCCCAATCCGACCGAGCGGATGATGGAGCGATTTTTCCGGGAGGCGCGTGCGGTTGCCCGGCTAGACCATCCGCACATCGCGGCCGTGCATGACGCGGGATTTCAGGATGGGCGTTGCTGGGTTGCGTATCAATATATTAGCGGCCGGCCGCTTTCCTGGTACCGGGGGCATCATCAGATTGACGCCGCGACCGCCGCGCGGATGATTCGCTCGCTGGCGGATGCTGTGGACCATGCGCACCGCATGGGAGTGGTGCATCGCGATTTGAAGCCCGCGAATGTGATCATCGACGACCAGGGCCAGCCCCGGCTCATTGATTTCGGTCTTGCGAGGCGGAGCGATATCGAGAGCGAGCTCACGCGTGAGGGGGCGGTGGTGGGCACGCCGAATTACATGAGCCCGGAGCAGGCGCTTGGCAGGAGCCGGCAGGTTGACGAGCGGGCGGACGTTTACAGTCTGGGGGTGATCTTTCACGAGCTGTTGACAGGGCGCAGGCCGGATCAGCCTGGCTCGGACTCGATGCTCGAGGAATCGGGCCAGACGCCGGCTGCCAAGCTGCGTGAGCTGCGGGCGAGGGCGAGCAAGCCACCGCGCGAGCTCGAGCGGATCTGCGCCCGGGCGCTTGCGCTTGATCCCGCGGCCAGGCACGCCACCGCGCGTGTGTTCGCGGATGAGATCGACCAGTGGCTGAAGTCGCATGTGCGTGCCCGCCGAGTCAAGCCCGGGGCATGGGCGGGAGTCGCGGGCGTTGCGTTCGTGATCCTGGCGTTTGTGCCGGCGATTTTGATCCCGCGTCTGGCACGGAAGGATACGCTTGCTCCTCAGCCGCTGGCGTCCGGCCGAGCCGCCGTCGCGGATCAACCCGCCCGTCCCATCTCGCCCGCGGTGGAGGCAAGCCCGTTTGTCGGCAACCATCAGACCAAGGTTTTCCACCGCTCGGAGTGCATCTCCGCCCGGACCATGGTCGAGGGGCACAAGGTACCTTTCAGAAGCGCTGCCCAGGCGGTGGACGCGGGTTACCGGGCCTGTGATCGCTGCAAGCCGGAGGATGCATCCTGAGCGGCCGGGCGCGGTCGCAGAGCCGCTTGGAATCGGCTGGCCAAACTCCGAATGGGTTCCGCAGCCGGTTTTCTGATAGCATGTTTCCGATCACCCCAGCCGCTGCGCCGGGGTCCGCGCCGGTGCATGGTCACGGCGAACGGGATTGCATGGCGATTTTTCACCAAGGATTCATCGATGACGAGCACCAGGATTCGCGGCTCCGCATTCGCCCTGATTGCATTCTTGATCTGCGGTTCGCTGGCACAGGCCGCGGACACAACTCTGCGCTGGAAGTTTGAGAAAGGGCAGAAGCGGAACTACGTCCTCTCGCAAGCGGTCACGACCAGGATGGAGCTCCAGGGGAGGCAGATCGAGACCAGCTTCACGCAAACCAGCGATGTGGTCTGGACGGTCAAGGATGTGACCAAGGAAGGCGATGCCGCGATGGAGCAAACGATCACGCGGGTGCAATTTGAAATGACAGCGCCTGGAATCCAGGCAACCAAGTTCGATACGAATGGAAAAGAGGAACTCGCCGGCCCCCTGGCCTCGGCGGGCAAGCTCTTCCGGGCCATGACCGGCAAGCCGTTCAAATTGAAGATGACGACGCGCGGCGACGTGACCGACGTGCAGGTTCCCCCGGAGATTACCGAGGCGATCAAGGAAGCCGGGCCGGCGGCCGCGATGCTGAGCAACGAGGAGAGCCTGAAGAACATGACTTCGCAGGCGACGGTGGTGTTTCCGAAGGAGTCGATCGCGTCGGGGAAGTCATGGACTGGAAAGAAATCGCTGTCGCTTCCCTTCGGGATCATGGAGCTGAACACGACGTATACGCTGGGCTCGCCCACGGGGACGGTTGAGAACATCGATCTCAAGGTTCAGACCGAGCTTCAGCCCGCGGCTGGGGCGCCGGTGGATATCAAGCTGAAGTCTCAGGAATCAAAGGGGAAATATCTCTTCGACAACAAGGGGGGTTTTCTGAAGTCGACCGAGCTTGTGCAGAAGATGACGATGACGTTGACGACGAACGGTCAGGAAATCAACCAGGACACGAACACGACGACCAAAATGGACCTTAAGCCGTAATGATTTGGCGACGGAGTCGGCGTCTGAGCGCGGGCGCTGGGGCCTGGCCACAGGGTTGACCGATCGGCCAGCGCCTCCTGATACTACGTACGCACCTGGGCGGAAGAAGCCTGGGAAAGCGCAGCATCATGGAGTCGTGCATGGGCTGGGCCGTAGCGGCGTGCTTGGGACTGATCGCGGGCGGAATTCTGCTTCGCCAATGGCGGGTGGTGGTCTCGGTCTCGCAGGGGCTGGATCGGCTGGCGCTGGGTCAGAAGCCGAAGCTGGTGCGTGCGTTTCCGTTTGGTCCGGTGGGGCGGCTGGCGCGGGAGTTCAACGCGGCGACGATCGAGATTCGTGCCCAGGCATCGCGTCGCGAGCGGGACCATAGCCAGCTTCTGGTGGTTCTGGGAGCGATGGCGGAAGCCGTGGTGGCGGTTGACCCCAGGCGCAGGCTGCTGTTTGCCAACGCGAGCGCCCACCAGCTTTTCGGTCTTGATGCGAGCTCGGTTGGGCGTTTGGTGGCGGAGCTGATCCGGGTTCCGCAGGTGCAGGAGGCGGTGGACGCCACGCTTGGTCTTGAGAGTCCGGCGACGCATCAGGCGGAGCTGGTGATCCCTGGGCGAGACGCGGCGGGCCGTGCGGTGCGTTATCTTTCCGCGCGGGGCTCCCCCTTGCCCGGCCATCCCGCCCCTGGGGTCGTGCTCGTGTTCCACGACGTCACCGAGCTGCGCCGGCTCGAGAGCATGCGGCAGGACTTTGTGGCGAACGCCTCGCACGAGCTCAAGACTCCGCTGGCCTCGATCAAGGCGTACGCCGAGACCCTGCTCGACTGGGCGATCCACGACGAGTCAGTCAACATCCGCTTTCTGGAGCGAATCGACGAACAGGCCAACCGCCTCGACCAGCTTATTCAGGATTTGCTCAGCCTTGCGCGGCTGGAGTCAGGCCAGGGGGCGTTCGAGCATCGGCCGATCGTGCTTGCCAGCGCGCTTGAGCCGTGCGTGGAATCGCATCGTGATCGGGCCGCGGCCAAGAGCCTGCGGTTGCTCTTCAATGCACGCAACTTCCCCCGTGAAACGACCGTTTTCGCCGACGAGGAAGCACTCCATCAGATTTTTAATAATTTGATTGATAATGCGATCAAGTATACACCCGAGGGGGGCCGAGTGAGCGTCTCGTGCCTGCTCGACGGCGACATGGCGTGCGTGGAGGTGGAGGACACGGGCATTGGCATCCCTCGCGACGAGCTGACGCGGATCTTCGAGCGTTTTTACCGGGTGGACAAGACGCGGAGCCGCGAGCTGGGCGGGACTGGGCTTGGGCTCTCGATCGTGAAGCATGTGGTGCAATCGATCGGCGGGCAGATTGACGTCACCAGCCGCGTGGGGAGCGGGTCGCGATTCACGGTGCTTTTGCCGCGTGCGACGGAAGGCCAGGGGGGTGTGGAGAGGGAGAATCAAGAAGCCCGGCAAACGGGGGTGTGGACTCATCCGGATCCGGCTGCGACACGCGCAAGCCAGGATTGATTCATGGAATCTTCATGCGGGGGGAATAGAATCCGGCCCTGCGTGAAGAATGGGTGACTCATGGTGGGACGTGATCGCATGAAGAGGGTGTGGAAGTTTGCGGCGGCCGGCTGTCTTTGCGTGCTGGCCGCGGGCTGCGGGTCCGGGGGCGGCCCGAGCGCCTTGCAGCCGATCATCATCGACGGCTCGAGCACGGTGTTTCGCATTAGCCAGGCAGCGCACCTGGCGTACAGGAAGGTTGCGCCCGAGGTTGTGGTGGTGGTCGATTATCACGGCACGGGGGGGGGATTCAGCCGCTACGGCGATGGCGAGGTGGACATCGTCGACGCTTCGCGTGAGGCCAAGGCGGACGAGGAAGCCAGGGCCAACGCCGAGGGGATGCCGTGGACGCGGTTCCTGGTGGGTTACGACGGCATCACGCTGGTGGTGAATCCCCGGAACACCTGGGCCAAGGCGCTCACGGTGGCGCAGCTCAAGGCGCTTTGGGAGCCTGGGTCGAAGATCACGAAGTGGCGAGATCTTGATCCTGCATGGCCGGATCAGGCGATCGTGCTTTATTCGCCTGATAACAACTCCGGGACGTTCGAGTTTTTCACGCAGGAAATTGTGGGGCACGCGGGGAACCAGCGTGACGACGTGCAGCAGAGCTCGGACGACAACACGCTTGTGAGCGGGGTTGCGGGGGACGTGGGGGCGCTTGGCTATTTTGGGTATGCGTATTTTGCGTCCAACAAGGACAAGCTGCGGGCGCTTGCGGTGCAGAATGGGCCAGGCGCACAGCCGGTCGCGCCCAGTGCGGAGAGCATTCGCGACAAGAGCTATGCACCGCTGTCCCGCCCGCTCTTTATCTATGTGAAGAACTCAGCGGCCAGGCGTCCGGAGGCGGCGAAGTTCCTCGCGTTCTACCTGGAAAAGATTGACGAGCTCGCCAAAACGGGGGGCTACGATCCACCTACCGAAGCGGACAGGGCCTCGAACGCCAGGCTCCTGGCCGGGCTGCAAGGCAAGGCGGCCGCGCCCGCCAAGGCCGAGCCGAATCTAACCAAAAAGGGATAGCGGGTGTCTTCAAGCACGAGCTCGACGACCGAGCCTCCCGTGCGCTGGCCCAGGCGCCCGCGCTACCTGGCGTGGCTTGAAAGCGGCGTCTCGGCGCTGCTTTTCCTGTGTGCGTTCGTGACCGTGCTGACCACGATCGGCATCGTGGCGGTGCTTGGGGTTCAGACCGTCGGGTTCTTCCGCATCGCCAGGATCGGCATCACCGATTTTCTCTTCGGGGTTGTGCTCAAGCCCGACGCCCGGCCGCCGCTCTTCGGCGTGGTGCCGATCTTCTGGGGGACGATGATCGTGGCGATCGGTTCCTCGATGATCGCGCTTCCGATCGGGCTCTTAAGCGCCATTTATCTCAGTGAGTACGCACCGCGGAAGGCCCGCGCGATTCTCAAGCCCACCCTTGAACTTTTGGCCGGCGTGCCCACGATTGTCTACGGTTACTTCGCTCTCATGCTGGTGACACCCGTCTTGCGGGCGCTGCTCGAGCCCCTCGGCCTGCGGGTCGAGACCTTCAACGCGCTCTCGGCCTGCGTGGTCGTGGGGGTGATGATCATCCCGCTCGTCTCGTCACTTTCAGAGGACGTGCTGTCGTCGGTGCCGCGTGGTCTGCGCGAGGCGGCTTACGGCCTGGGTGCGACGAAGTTCGAGGTCTCGACGCGGGTGGTGTTGCCGGCGGGTCTTTCGGGGGTGCTGGCGTCGTTCATTCTGGCGATCAGCCGGGCTGTCGGCGAGACGATGGCGGTGGTGCTCGCGGCTGGGATGCGGCCGCAAATCACGCTCAACCCGCTGACCTCGATCGAGACCATGACCACGTACATCGTGCAGGTGATCGGTGGTGAGGCGTCCTACGGCACGGCCAAGTATTTGTCGCTGTTCGCGGTGGGGCTGTCGCTGTTCGCGGTGACGCTCGTCTTGAACATTATCTCGGGGTTGATTTTGCGGCACTTCCGCGAGGCTTATCAATGAGCGCAGGCGTGCCCGGATCGACCGAGGCCCGTTATCATCCCGACCGGGTTGCGCGCAGGTGGCTGGGGCCGATATTCGGCGCGGCGTGCCTGGCGGCGACGTGCACGGGCGTGGTGGCGCTCGCGGTTCTGCTGGGATCGGTGATCACCGCGGCGCTCAAGGGTCCGCCGCACGGGCCGTGGTACGCGGTGGGTTCCCACCTGAGAGAGCTGGTCGCGCTCTGCCGCAAGCTGGCCACCGAGCTGCAAGCGACGGAGCCGGAGCTCGCTGGTTTTCGCGTGGGGCTCGTGGGCAGCCTCTGGCTGCTGGGGTTGGTGGCGATGGTGGGCATCCCGGTCGGCATCGGAGCCGGGGTCTTTCTCGAGGAGTACGCGCCGCCGGGCCGGTTCCGCCGGATCATTCAGACCAACATCGCCAACCTGGCGGGCGTGCCGTCGATCGTTTACGGCATCCTGGGGCTGGCGGTTTTTGTGCGAGCATTCGGCTGGAAGGGGATCGCGCTTGGACCCACGCTGATCTCGGGCGTGCTTACGCTCAGTCTGCTGATCCTGCCGATCATTGTGATCACCACCCAGGAGGCGCTCAGGGCCGTTCCACGCTCGCTGCGCCAGGCTGCCCTGGCCCTTGGCGCAAGCCGCTGGCAGATGATTCGCGACCATGTCGTCCCCGCGGCCTTGCCCGGAATCTTGACCGGGGCGATTCTGGGCCTGTCACGCGCGATCGGCGAGACAGCGCCTCTCATCATGGTGGGCGCGGCCGGATCGATTCTCCAGGTGCCGCGCGGACCCCGCGACCTCTATACCGCCTTGCCGGTCGAGATCTACAACTACGCCAAGCAGCCCGATCCGCGGTTCCAGACCGTCGCCGCCGGGGGAATCCTGATCCTGCTGGCTATCTTGCTTTCCATGAACGCCGTGGCCATCGTGATCCGGAACCGCTTCAGACGATATGATTAAACGCGCGGCTGGCAAGCCGTGGAAGCAAGGCCGGCGCCCTGTCCTCTTCGAGAACTCATATGAGCACGTCCGAGAAATCGATGGACCGGCCGGCGGCAACCGTGGCGAGCGGCCGCCTCGATCCTGTCGTGCTGGCGACCAAAGCCCTCTCGGTCTGGTACGGATCCACGCTCGCGCTCAGGGAAATCACCATCGCGATCCCCCGCAACAAGATCACAGCCCTCATCGGCCCGTCCGGCTGCGGCAAGAGCACGCTCCTGCGTTGCTTCAACCGCATGAACGATCTGATCCAGGGCGCGCGCATGAAAGGGGACGTCACCTTCGACGGCGAGCTCATCTCCGGCGAGATCGATCCCGTGGTCCTCAGGCGCAGGATCGGCATGGTCTTTCAAAAGCCCAACCCCTTCCCCAAGAGCATCTATAACAACGTCGCCTGGGGTGCCAGGATCAACGGCTACCGGGGCGACATGGACGACCTGGTGGAACGCTCGCTCCGCCGCGCCGCCCTGTGGGACGAGGTCAAAAACAAGCTCCACCACTCCGGTCTCGACCTTTCCGGCGGCCAGCAGCAGCGGCTTTGCATCGCTCGCACGCTCGCCGTCGAGCCCGAGGTCATCCTCATGGACGAGCCATGTTCCGCGCTCGACCCCATCTCGACAGCCCGGGTTGAGGATCTCATGGATGATCTCAAGAATGACTACACGATTGTGATTGTCACGCACAACATGCAGCAGGCGCGGCGGGTCAGCGACATGACGGCCTGTCTCATGCTCGATGAAGCCGCTTCGGACGGCCACCGCACCGGGATTCTCGCGGAGTTCAGCCCCACCGATCTGCTCTTCACCAATCCCAAGGACCCCAGGACGGAAGCCTATATCACCGGTAGAATTGGATAGCGTCCAGCAGGGGTGGTTCGGGAGACTTCGAGGTTGCGCCTTCGTGGTTTCTTCACGGGGCGCACATTGGGGCATCATCGCCGGCCGTATGATGGAGCGGCTGTCTTGAAGCGAGATGTTTACTGAGGCGAGCACGCGAGTGATGGCAACGCCGAGGATTTTGCTTATTGAGGACGAGCGCCCGCTCGTCGAGGTGCTCACGGCCAATCTGGAGCGTGAGGGGTTTGAGGTGATGTCCGCGCACGACGGTCTTGACGGCCTGCGGCGGGCTCAGCTCAAGCTGCCGGACCTGATCGTGCTTGACCTGATGCTGCCTGGGCGGCCTGGGCTCGAGGTGTGCCGGGAGCTCAAGTCTGGGCATCGCACCCGCAACATCCCGATCATCATGCTCACGGCGAAGACCGAGGAAACCGACCAGCTTGTGGGATTTGCCACCGGCGCGGACGACTACGTGACCAAGCCGTACAGCGTGAAGGTGCTGATCGAGCGGATCAAGAAGGAGCTCAGGCGGGCACAGCTCCGGGAGGAACCGAGCACGAGCACCGTGGTCGAATGCCAGGGGATCGTGATCGATCGCCACAGCCACCGGGCGCTTTACCAGAACCAGGAATTGCCGCTCACGCCGACGGAATTCCGCCTGCTCGAGGTGCTGATTCGCCAGGCGGGCCGCGCCTTCACGCGCTACGAGCTCATGGATGCGGCGATTGGCGAGGACGCGATCGTGCTCGAGCGCACGATCGACGTCCATATCAAGAGTTTACGCAAGAAGCTGGGCGACGCGGGCGAGCTTATCGAGACCGTCCGCGGCGTCGGCTATCGATTTCACGAACTCCGTACGGCGAATATCTAGGCTCGGAATGCAGATCGGGACGTGGCTCGGAGCGCAGCTCGGGACGTGCGGGCATCGCGTGGGGCGGATGCGCCTGGCGGTAGCGGGGTGCGGGGCGATTGGGGACGAGCTCGGCCCGGACGACGGAAACATCGCGTGGGGCGTCGATGCCGATCCGCACTTGACCGCCTTCAATCCGCACGACCGTAACGCAGATGTCGTCGCCGATATAAAGTCTCTCCATCAACTTCCGGGTCAACACCAGCATGGTTCGCTTCCTCTGAGATTTGCCTCTTGGCGGGTTCCAGCCCTCGGTGATATTGAACGGCCGTTACGTCTCGCGCGTCCCGGAAAGTCGGGGCTCATCCTGAGTCTAGGTTACAACTTCGGAAGTGAGATCTGGCGCCGGGCGGAATCGCGGCCGTGCGATTCGGGGAAGAAGGATCGTACGGGACGAGGCGGCGGATCGGCGTTCTCGCTATAATGCTGGATCTGGCACGGGTCTTCCCGCCCAGCCTCCACGCGGCCGGCACTGGCAGTGGGTTGCGCATCGCCCGCGCCCAGGCCGAGGGGTCTTGTCCAAGAGGTCGTCGATGTCTGTGTCTCACAGTCCTGTGATCATCATTGGCTCCGGCTCGGCCGGGCTCACCGCCGCGATTTACGCGGCCCGGGCGAATCTATCGCCGCGCGTGTTCGAAGGGGGTGAGCCGGGCGGCCAGCTCACGCTCACGACCGCGGTTGATAATTTCCCAGGCTTTCCGGACGGCGTGCAGGGTCCGGAGCTCATGGAGCTCATGCGCAAGCAGGCGACCCGGTTCGGGGCGGAATGCCTGTATCGCACGGTTTTCAAGGTCGATTTCAGTCGCCGGCCGTTCACGGTCGTGACCACGGACGACCCGACCGGCGACCCCGAAAGCGGTACGATCGAGGAGTTCTCGGCCGATGCCCTGATCATCGCCACCGGCGCAAGTGCTCGCTGGCTCGGGATCGAGGGTGTGTTTCGCGGCAACGGCGTGAGCACCTGTGCCACCTGCGACGGCCACTTCTATCGCGGCAAGCCGATCGCTGTCGTCGGCGGCGGCGACTCCGCCGTTGAGGAAGCGACCTTCCTGACCCGCTTCGCCTCCAAGGTCACCCTGATCCACCGCCGCGATTCGCTGCGGGCGTCCAAGATCATGCAGGATCGCGCCCTCAAGAACCCCAAGGTCGAGTTCGCCTGGAACTCGGTTGTGGAATCGATCGTCGGGGAACCTCAGAACGGCCACAACGTCATGACCGGCGTGGTGCTCCGCTCGACCCTGGATGACTCAACTCGAACCTTGCCCATCGACGGCCTCTTTGTGGCCATCGGCCACGTTCCGAATACAAAGATCTTTGGGGACGCCCTGGCGACCACCCCTGAAGGCTACCTGCTCACGCGGGGATCGTTGGCCTGGGAAGATGTTGAGGCTCCCGCTGGCCTGCGCGGGCGTATGATCAATTTCGCCACCGCCACGAGCATTGAGGGGGTGTTTGCGTGCGGCGATGTGGTCGACACGCACTATCGCCAGGCGATCACGGCGGCAGGCTCGGGTTGTGCTGCCGCCATGGATTGCGAAAAATGGCTCGAATCACGGGATCACGGCTAGTCATTCGCCAGCGAAAGCTACCCAGCCGGCTCGCCACAGGGGTGGAAATCTCGAGACCGGGTCGGGCAGGTGTGGCTTGCGCCCTGAACTTTTGGCCGAAGTTCTGTACAATTCATGGAAGCCGGCGCGATCCCGCCGCGAGGGCCGGGAACCGCCGCGATCGAGATCTCGTCGCCGCCCCAGGAGCTGAGTGAGTTCGCATGGAGAATCGACCGCGAGAACAGGACCCCCTGCGTCGACCACCTGCCCCAGGTACGCGCAAGCCCGAAGGGCCAGGCGCGCCCACGCCTCCCTGGCTCTGGGCGATCATCCTCGTCGGCATGGCCCTGCTGTTCTACCTGATCATCCCCCGGCCGGACGTGCCCGTGGAGTATTACCCCTGGTTTCTGGCCCAGGTCGACGCCGACAACATCAAGTCGCTCTCAATTGACGGCAACACGATCCGGGGCGAGCTGCGGCGGGATCACCCGTATACGAATCAGTCGACCAAGACGATCACCACTGTCCGCAAGTTCCTCACCTACGCCCCGGCGGATAACTCGATCGAGCCGATGGTCCGCAAGGTGATCGAGAACAACGCCAAGCATGACAAGCTCGATGAGGCGACCCTGATCGAGGGGAATCCGCCGAACTCGGCGAGCGGGCTGATCTGGATCCTGATGATTCTGCCCACGGTTGTGATCCTGGTGTTTATCTGGCTGATGATGCGCAGAGCGCGTGACCAGTTCGACGGCGGCATCCTGGGGAGCTTCGTGAAAAGCCCCGCCAAGCGGCACGACAAGTCCAAGCAGCGGACGACGTTTGACGAGGTCGCCGGGCTTGAGAACGCGAAGTCCGAGCTGCAGGAGATCGTCGAGTTCCTGAAGAGTCCCGAGCGTTTTCAGCGGCTGGGCGGGCGCATTCCCAAGGGGGTGCTTTTGAACGGTCCGCCGGGCACGGGCAAGACGTTGCTGGCGCGTGCGGTCGCGGGGGAAGCGGGCGTGCCGTTCTTCTCGATCTCGGGCTCCGAGTTCATCCAGATGTTCGTGGGCGTGGGTGCGAGCCGCGTCCGCGACATGTTCAAGACCGCCAAGGAAAACAGCCCCTGCATTCTCTTTATCGACGAGATTGACGCCGTGGGCCGAATCCGTGGCGCGGGGCTGGGGGGCGGGCACGACGAACGCGAGCAGACGCTCAACCAGATTCTCACCGAGATGGACGGCTTTTCGCCGAGTGAGAGCGTGATTGTGCTGGCGGCCACCAACCGGCCGGACGTGCTCGACCCCGCGCTGCTGCGCCCGGGCCGGTTTGACCGCCACGTCACGGTCGACCTGCCGACCAAGAAGGGGCGGCTTGAGATTCTCAAGGTCCATATTCGCAACGTGCCGATCGCGGCGGACGTTGATCTCGAGAAGATCGCGCGGGGGACCGTGGGGATGAGCGGCGCGGATCTGGCGAACCTGGTGAATGAGGCTGCGCTGCTGGCGACCCGCTCCGACAAGACGGCCGTTGATTCGTCTGACCTCGACCAGGCCATGGACAAGGTGCTCCTGG
This sequence comes from Planctomycetales bacterium, assembly GCA_027451885.1. Taxonomy (GTDB): domain Bacteria; phylum Planctomycetota; class Planctomycetia; order Isosphaerales; family Isosphaeraceae; genus JAKBAP01. The sequence goes on along the minus strand of DAIDHX010000214.1, from coordinate 1,400 downwards.
GTGCCAAGCGCGAGGAGATCATTACGGCCAAGGACAAGCGCGCCACGGCCTATCATGAGGCCGGCCATGCGCTCGTCGGCTGGCGTACGCCCAAGTCAGACCCGGTGCGCAAGGTCACCATCATTCCCCGCGGGCGCAGCCTGGGCGTGACCCAGTTCCTGCCCGAGGAGGACAGGGTAAGCTACAGCGAGAGCCAGCTCCGCGCCCGGCTCGACACCCTCATGGGCGGCCGCGCGGCGGAGCGCCTGGTTTATGACGATCTCTCCGTCGGCGCGGCGATGGATCTCGAGATGGCCACTCGCATTGTCCGCAAGATGGTCACGCAGTGGGGCATGAGCGAAAAAGTCGGCCCGGTGTCGTTCCGCTCCTCGGCCGAACAGCCGTTCCTGGGGCGGGAAATCTCCGAGCCGCGCGACCATTCCGAGCACATGCAGCAGATCATCGACGAAGAAGTCGCACGCATTCTCCGCCAGGCGGACGAGCGGGCGATGCGTATTCTCGAGGAACATCGTGACGATCTCGAGCGCTTGAGCGAGGCGCTTGTCGAGCGTGAGGTCTTGAACGAGCACGAGATCGAAGAGCTCGTTGGCAAGCGTGCCGTGCTCGAGGGCGACTCGGAACCCGCCTCGGCGGCCGGCGTCTCCGGCAACGGGGTGGCCAATACCACGGTTCAGAATCCCGAGCAGGCCTGACGCGCCAGGGCGTGCGCGAAGAATCAGTGCCCGCGGTTCCTCTGCCAGAGTGGGGATGCTCGTGACGACGTCGGCAACCAACGCCGCGCCAAGCGTGGTCTGTGCGGGTCTTGTCGTGGCTGACCATGTATGCCCGCCCCTCGATCGACTGCCTGATCCCGGCGAGCTCATCGAAGTCAAGGACCTCTTGCTCAACATCGGTGGAGGCGCAGCGAATACCGCGGTCGACCTGGCCCGGCTGGGTGTTCACGCCGCGGTACGGGCGCGGGTGGGCGACGATTCCTTCGGCAAATTCGCCGTGGAGTCGCTCGAACGCGCCTCCGTTTCAACCCAGGCGATCATGGTCGATCCTGCCCGGCCCACGAGCCAGACGTTGATCATCAACGTGCGCGGGCAGGACAGGCGCTTTATTCACATGCAGGGAGCGAACGCGGGTTTCGAGGCGGCCGACCTCGAGGCCGTGCTCACGCTTCGGCCCCGCTTGCTGCACATCGGCTACTTCTTGATCTTGCCGAATCTGCGGGCGGCGGAGCTTGCCCAGATCTTCCGCCGCGCGCGAGCCCAGGGCACCATCACCGTGCTGGATGTCGCCACGCCTGGCCCCGGGCGCTATCTCGAAGCGCTCGCGGAGGTTCTGCCAGAGACCGATGTCTTCGTGCCAAACTCCGACGAGGCTCGGCTGATCTGCGGCGAGACCGATCCCGTTGC
>DAIDHX010000213.1 GCA_027451885.1 Planctomycetales bacterium | reverse complement strand
TACAGGCGCAGCTTCGAACTCTGGGGCCGTTGAGCGAAGACACTCTCCGTTCCGAGAACCGGCTTGCCATTGCTCTGGATGCGGAGGGCAAGCACCCGGAGGCAGAGAAGCTGTACCGCGAAGTGTTCGCCGTCCGCCGCCGGGCGCTCGGAGCCGACGACCGCCTGACGCTGGCCGCCGAAGGGAATCTCGCAGACTTGCTCGATCGCGAAGGTCATGGTGGGGAAGCGATGCGACTCTCGCTCGATACTCTGGAGCGCCGCCGCAGAGTCCTGGGTGCGGACCATCCCGACACGCTCAGTGCGATGACGGCGGTGGCCGCGGAGTTATCGGAGGCGGGCCGGTACAAGGAATCGGAACGAGTAGCGCGCGAAGCCGTTGCAACACAGAGCCGGGTGCTCGGACCGGAGCATCCGGCGACTATCAAGTCGGAAGGCAATCTTGCCCTCGCGCTGTTTCGCGAAGGCCGGTATGCGGAAGCGGAGACGCTCTTGCGGAGCACGCTCGACGCCAGCCGCCGTGTCTTTGGGCCGGAGCATCCGACAACGTTGCGTCTGATGACGCAGCTTGCCAATACATTGCAATACGAGAAACGGCCCGGCGAGGCGGCGAAGCTGTATCGAGAATTGCTTGAACGACAGCGGCAGGTCCTTGGCCCGGAACACATGGACACGCTGGCGACGCTCTCGGATCTGGGGACGCTTCTGACGGACGAGCACCGCTACACGGAGGCGGGGAGGTACCTGAGTGAAGTGCTGGAGACCGATCGGCGCGTTCTGGGGCGCGACCATCTCCATACCGCGATCGCCGCCTACAACCTGGCGTGCGACGATGCGATGTCGGGGCACCGGCGACAGGCGCTGGCCTTGCTTCGTGAATCGGTGGAGCACGGGGGCGGGCCGCTGGTCGCGGAGGCGATCGGGACGGATGAGAACCTGAAATCGCTTCACGGGGATCCGCAGTTCCAGGCTCTCGTTGCGGAGGCAAAGCAGAAGGCGGAAGCAGAGGCGGCGCGGCGCAATCGAAAGAAGCCGTAAGGCGGGCAATTTGAGACTTGCGTTGACGGGCCTGGGGGCGGCGCGGGGGATTGGGCGGGCAGGGCGTGATGCCGGTAAGTTATCGACAGCACGCCGTTTCTTAGTTAGTTAGTGACTGGGATTCCGGAGTGACAATTACTTTTCCGCGGGCGTGGCCGGTTTCCAGATAGCGGAAAGCGCCGGGGGCTTCGCTCAACGGGAAGCGTTTGGCGATGACCGGCCTTAGCTTTCCGGTGGACAGAAGTTCGCCCAGAGTTGTCAGGTCCTTTTGATTGACTTTCGCGATGAAGAAAGCGGTGTTGGTTCGGGTGAAGGGTGAGTACAGGCGCGCGCCGATCAAGCGGGCGGGGAAATGGGAGAGGGAAGCGCCGGGGGGCAGCCCGATCCAGACGAGTTTGCGAGTTGGACGGCGACCGTGCCGACGCCTCCCGACGCGCTGTTAATCAGGACGCTCTGGCCCGGCTGAATGCGGCCCATGTCGCGGAGGCCCTGCAAGGCAGT
>DAIDHX010000212.1 GCA_027451885.1 Planctomycetales bacterium | reverse complement strand
AAGGCCGCCCTGGCCAAAAAGCCCGTTGATCCCGCCGCGCGCAAGGCCGCGGGCTACGGCCTCGAGCAGGTCGAGGAGCTGCGGACGGCCCTGCGCGAATGGCACGCGTTCTACAGCGGCTACGACCCGCTCTTCTCCTGGTGGGTCGATGCCCCCTACAAGGCCGCGGATCAGGGACTTGAGTCCTACGCCCAGGCGATCCGGGACCGGTTCCATCCCCCCGGCGGACGCGGCGAGGGCGGGCGCGGGCGCAGGTTCCGCGGCGGTTCCGAGGCAGCCGCCGGAGGAGCAGGAAGCGGCGAGCCCGCCGGCTTCACGCGCGGCCAGGAAATCCAGGGCCGACCCATCGGCCGCGACGCGCTCCTCCGTGAGCTCCAGCACGAAATGATCGCCTACACTCCCGAGGAATTACTGACCCTCGCCGAATCCCAGATGCGCTGGTGCGAGGCCGAAATGAAAAAAGCCGCGCGCGAAATGGGCAAGGGAGACGACTGGAAGGCCGCCCTCGAGCTCGTCAAGAGCCGACACGTCGCGCCCGGCGAACAGCCCAGGCTCATCCGCGACCTCGCCAACGCGGCCGTCGCCTTCCTCGACACACGCAACCTCGTCACCATCCCCCAGCTCTGCCGAGACTCCTGGCGAATGGAGATGATGTCTCCCGAAGCCCAGCTCGTGAACCCCTTCTTCACCGGCGGCGAAACCATCACCGTCTCCTATCCCACAAACGCAATCCCGCACGAAGCCAAGCTCATGAGCATGCGCGGCAATAACATCCACTTCGCACGCGCAACCGTCCACCATGAGCTCATCCCAGGCCACCATCTCCAGATCTTCATGAACGGGCGCAACAAAACCTACAGGCGCAGGTTCTCGACCCCGTTCTCAATCGAGGGCTGGGCGCTCTACTGGGAGCTCCTGCTCTGGGACAAGGGCTTCGCCCGCTCGCCCGAGGACCGCGTTGGCATGCTCTTCTGGCGCATGCACCGCTGCGCCCGCATCCTGTTCTCGCTCGGCTTCCACCTCGAGAAGCTCACGCCCAAACAGTGCGTCGACCTGCTCGTCGACCGCGTCGGCCACGAGCGCGACAACGCCGAGGCCGAGGTCAGGCGCTCCTTCGAAACCAGCTACGCGCCCCTCTACCAGGCGGCGTACCTGCTCGGCGGCTTGCAAATTCACGCGCTCCACCACGAGCTTGTCGACTCCGGCAAAATGACCGACCGCGCGTTCCACGACGCCGTCCTGCACGAAAACGCCATCCCCATCGAGATGCTCCGGGCCGCGCTCACGGATATCAAGCTCACCCCGGACTATCACCCTCAGTGGCGCTTTGCCGACGGCGCAGCGCCTTATTGATCCAGCCGAGCGCCTGGCCGACGGCCGAGCGTCCCATTGAGATCCTGACGGCCGCCGGGCTATTCTGACGGCCGCGATGCCCGACCGAAGGGGCCAGGCATCGAACAATGTCCCCTGTACTTGTTCTCGAAAAAGAGACATAATACAGGCAGAATCGGAATGCCATTCGATCTTCCGATGCCGCGGAAACTGAAGGCTGAGGGCTGGAAGGTCAAGATCCGGGAGAAGGAGCGTGTCGAGCCGCCTCATGTAACGGTGATGCACAGGGCGGATGAATGGCGGCTTGGGCTTCGCGATAAGCAACTGCTTCTGCCTCCCGGCGGGCGGCTGAGGGACATCGACCCAGAGGTCCTGCGGATCATCAGGCGCACTGGGATGTCCTGATCGAAGCCTGGGATGCGAAATACCCTGAGAACCCCGTCTCGAGCGTTGCAGACGAACAGGATTGGGCAGAGCGCGATGCGTGACAAAAGGGAGAGAATCGTGCTACTGGGCACGCGCAAGGGGCTGTTCAAAGGGGCGCTTCCGCCGCGTGTCCTGTTGTGCCAGGAGCGTTCTGATGTCGAATTCGCGGGGACTTTTCCCCGTAAGCGTGTGACGTGGGTTTCCTTCACGCGGAGCGCAACCGACATGCTGCTCGAGGAAGCAGTCAAGCGCCGCGTGGATGTCCGGGGCGCGCACCTGATCACGCTCACGCCGCCGCGTGCCGAGAGCGTTCCAGCACTCCTCGGGCTCTTCCATCCGGTCATCGGCCTGGTGGAGGGCTTCCGCTGGCTGCCGAAGCTCGAGTTGATCGAGGCGATCGCGAGTGATGACGCGAATACGCGCTTTATCGCTGGGAGCGTCGATCGCAAGGCGAGGAGGCTGACACTGCTGCGCGGCGACCTGCAGGCGGTCGTGGCCCCTTTTTCGCTCTTCTCGCAATCCGGTGACGGCCCAGCGCCTGATTTCGGCCGATTGCGGCTTACCGACCACGGGCGGACGGTGTCCCTGGGGGATTACGAAGCCTCGGCGGACGCCGTGCTCTACGAGCTCGATCCCGCCCATCGCAGGCGATTGAAATCGCTGCGCCGTGATAGCGAGCAAAGCCTTGGGGCCGCACTCCTGCGGCTGCGCAAGCAGCGAGGCCTGAGGCAGGGCGATTTCGCACCAATCTCCGCCAAGGAAATCGCCCGCATCGAGCGCAACCTGATCACGCAACCGCACACCCGGACACTCGAGGTCATCGCCTCGCGGCTTCAGGTCCGCCCAGATGAAATCGCGGACTACTAAGCGTCGGCCTCGCCTGGCCGACTCAAGCTCCGCGCACTCACCCGACCTTCCCATCCCTGGCTTGCCTGTCCCTGAAAGCCATGCGCTCATCCCAGCCTCTGCTCGTGGCGTTACGGCCCCTGAACCTCCCCAGGAGCCGCTCCAGGCGCGAAGGGTTTTAAAGGAAACGCCACGTCGAGCAAGAGCAGCCGGAAGTCGGCTCGGTTGCGCAGCGGGTCGAGGGCGGGGTCGTTCTTGAGCATGTCAAGATCGCGGAATCCAAGGCTCATATTCTCACGCAAGAGCATGATGGCGCGATCGGATGTGGCCCTGGCCTCGTCCGCCGCCGGCGCGCCCATGCCCGCCAGCACGCCTGACAGGCGGGCAAGCGCGCACACCAGGTTGAAGCGGGCGTCGGGATCGCGTTCCTGCTCGGGAATCGATTCCCAGGCCGCAATCACCTGGCGGAGCGTGGCCGCGGCCTCCGCGCGGCGGCCGAGCCGGATTTCGGCCTGGCTGACCACCGAGAGGGCAAGAGCGACCAGAAACTGGCTATTCGTTCGTTCTGGATTCGAGGCCAGCAACTGGCGCGCAGCCTCCAGACCGCGCCTCGCTGACTCGAGCGCCTCCTGCGACTGCCCGAGCACGCCCTGCGTCTGGCTCAGGCAGCAATACGCTCCCGCCAGTCCCGAATGGTAATCGAGCACCTCAGGCTGGGCGCGAACCAGTCCACGGTAAATCTCCACCTCGCTCTTCCACTCCGGCAGCGCTTCGCCGCTGCGCCCGAGCCTCTGATAGCAATTGGCCAGGTTGTGCAGGGACGTGGCCAGCAGCCCCTGGAAGCGGTAAACCGCCGGATTGGCCCCAACCAGTCGGCGCGCGTTGTCGCGCGCTGCCCGGAACAATTCGAGCGCAGACTCGGATTGCCCCGCGTAATTGAGGTTCTGGCTCAGGTTGAGCTGGCTGCGGATCAACTCGGATCGATATTCCGTCGAATCGGGTATGGCCTTGACGAGCCGTTCCAGAATCTCCATCGCGCGCCTGCCTGAGCTCAGCCCATCGGATGCTCTCCCCACGTCCCAGAGGTTGCGCGCGAGCTGGGCATGCACGTCGGCCAGGTCCAACTGGAGCGACTCGTTCGAGGGATCGGCCGAAACCAGCGCCTCCCGCGTGTCGCGCGCCCGCTTGAGCCACTCGAGGCCCTCGGTGATCCGGCCGGTCTCACCCAGGACCGTGCCCAGATCGGACTCGGCCGTCGCCAATCGCGAGCGGATCGCGGCCAGATTCGGGTTCGCTACCACAAGCCCGCTCAGAGCTTCCACCGCTTGCCGGTACGTTGCCTCCATGGCCGAGCTCTGGCCGAGATCATGCTGGCGATTCGCCACCGCGGTTAAACTCTGGGCCGCGTCGGCCGCGGTCTCGGCGTCCGCCCCCGGTTCGGCCGCGAGCGCCTTCCGGAACGCCAGCACCTCGAGGTGCCGATCCAGCGATTGCCGCACATCGCCCACCTTCGCAGTGAGCTCCGCCAGCTCGTACTCAGACCGCGCAAGCGCACGCTTCGATCCCCGGTCGGTTCCCTGGCGCAGCAGCGCTCCCAGCCGCGCGTAAAAATCGGCCGCCGATCGGAGCAGCTTGTCGCGCAGGGCCTTGAATTGCTTTTCGCGGAGCAGAAAGTCCTTGCTCACGCCGGTGTGAAAGGTCTGGATCGCGTCCATGGCCAGATCGAACCGCTCCTGGACACGCGCCTTCTCGGTCGCGAGATCCGCGTTGGTGGTTTTGAGCTGGCGGTTCAGGCCGCGGAGCTCGGCGTTGGCGCGGGCCTGGATCTGCGCGGTCGCGCCCAGCCCGACCAGGGCGGCGACGAGCGCGACCGAGGCCGCGCTCACCGCGGTCCGATTGCGCCTGGCCCAGCGCCTTAGCCTGCGCGAGAGCGGCTCTTGCCACGCCGAGACCGGCTCGTCGGCCATCCAGCGCTCGAGATCCTCGGCAAGCGCGTTGGGCGTGGCGTAGCGAGCCTCGGGATCAAGCGCCATGGCCTTCAGACAGATGGACTCAAGCGCGCGGTCGATCCCGGGGTCGAGCAGGGCGGGGCGCGTGAAGTCGCCAGCCCTGACCGCCTGGAGCACAGAGCCCACGTCCTTGCCCGAGAAGGGCGGGCGCCCGGTGAGAATGAAGTAAAGCGTGGCACCGAGCGAATACACGTCGGAGCGAGGCCCCAGGCGATCGAGCTCGCCAGCGGCCTGCTCGGGGCTCATGTACGACGGCGTGCCCAGCGTACTGCCGGGAAGCGTCTCCGAGGAGCCGGAAGCAGACGTCGTCAGCGGCTGAGCGCCCCCGGGCGCCTCAGCGCGGCCCACGGCCTTGGCCAGTCCCCAGTCGACCACCAGCGTCTCGCCGTGCTCCCCCAGGACGATGTTGGCAGGCTTGATGTCGCGGTGAATCACGCCCCGCGAATGCGCATAGTCCACGGCATTGCAGACGTCGAGGAACCGCCGCAACAACTTGCGAAGCTCGAGCGATCGCTGCCCGGTCTGGCCGGCCGGCGAAACGCTCTTGTGGAAGCGGTCAGCCGCATCCTTGAGCGAATCGCCGTGAATGAACCGCATGGCGTAATAAGGCCGGCCGTCGGGATAGCGTCCCAGGCCGTAGACAGGCACGATGCCGGGATGCTCGAGTCCGCCGGTGATCTCAGCCTCGGCAAGAAACCGCGCGCGGCTCACAGGGTGGTCGGCGTGCTGATCGAGAATCTGCTTGAGCGCGACCTCCCTGCGCAGCTCCTTATCAAGCGCGACAAACACAGCCCCCAGCCCGCCCCGGGCGTGCGGCCGCAAAATCTGGAAACGCTCACCCGAGCTCGCACCCGCACCCCGCAAGGGCGCGAGGCCCGCGCCTGGCTGGCCCCCCTCCTCACGGTCCGGATACGTCAGCGTGGCCTCCATGACCAGCTCCGCCATCGACAGGAACCCGCCGCGGCCGTCCCGGCTCACTGTCAACGCGGCCAGGCTCTTCTCAAGGTCTCCATGCTTCCTCAAATGGCGATCGATGAGCTCTTCCAGGGCGCTTCGTTCACCGGCGTCCAGGTCGCCCCGATCCACCAAAAATTCAGCCAGCGACTTCCCTTTCTCCTGCTTCCACGCCTGGTACGCGGCCGCGAGCCGGGCCTGCTCGATGAACCCAGTCTGAAAAGCCAATGTCCCAAAAAGCTGATTGCGATCATGGGCAACCGTTGCCATCAGCCAAAACTCCCCCCGCGATCGTCGGGGCCGCGTGCAGGCAGTCCCCGCACCGGGACCACCGACCAGAAGAATCGCATCCACGCCCGGCGTTGCCAGGCGCGCGCCACGCGACCACTCGGAAACCAGGGCGCACATGGGAGCGTCCCCCAATGGATTTTGCCATACCCCAAAGGCATTTTTCCAGCGCAGCGCGGGGAGCAAACTCTGTTGCAACGCGTTCCACCGAATGCGCACAATGCAGCCACCTGGAGCGGTACGACTGGAACGCATGAATCAGAACATCGTCTGATCGCATTGAGATATGACCATGATCAACAGGCGCTGGATCATTGCCGGGGCAGGAGCATTGTTGGGGATTCTTGCTCTCGCGGGCTCGTTTGCGCTCCTCGCGGCGCGACCGCGCCGCGTCGCCCACCTCGCCCCACGGACCGAGAGAGCCCCTCTGGCCCGCCGATTCCCGTTCCTGGGGAATTTCAAACACGGTTCGTGGGTGAGCGGGATCGCACAGGATCGCTCGGGCGGGCTCGTGCCTGCTCCCTCTTCTTACTTCATCCGTGCCTATGTCGTAATGAGCGCGGACGACGCGCGGGAGCTCCTCGAACGCTACCCATGGACTCTCGCGCGGGGAGAAGCAATTCCCGAGCCTGCCTATCCCCTGGGAGAGCATTACCCGCGGTTGATTGGTCCATATTACCAGTCGGAGGAGTTGATCCGCGCACTTCCCTCCATGACAACATATTCCTCCGGTAAGATTCTATTCCAGCGCGAGGGGAATCTTCTCTACCTCGACCTCGTCTCCGATTGAGCGCACCCGCAAGCGCCCGGGCGGCATGTCTGGCCCGGGAACCAACGCCACGCTTTGCACGCCCCAGGACCATCGCCCTCAATCCCCGCATCTTCCGCACAGACCGATCCAGCCGCCCTCGATTCCGGGCAGATCCCGCTTCGAGCCGGCGAATTATGCCGCATATTCCTTCCAGGAAGGAACCGGTCGGCTGCCCGAGCCTATCCTGGTATTCCTGACCGAAGCGCACGCCGGCGAATCCTGACTCCACACATTCACGCGCAAACATTTTCGCCCAGACACATCGACACCAACCGCCGCCACTTCCAGACGCCCCCGCGCCCGCGAACCATCATGGGCGACAGGCCCGCGCGCGCTGCGAGTTTGACGAACGCGAGGATCAAAACGTTGTTACCGTCCGTACGAGCTACGCGGCTCTGCACGCCTGGCTGGAAGTCAGCCATGCGCCGACAAATCGAACCCAACCGCCGCGCCAGAGCAAACCCATCAGGCCCGCGCGGACCGAACCCAACCGCCGCGCCAGAGCGAACCCATCTATGGGAGAGCGGCTGTCAAGCGAGGCGGCACAGATTCTGTGTCACGGACTTCCCGCACATCCCCTTCGCCGTCGGCTTCGGTCGATCTGGCCCATCTCAGACCTGTCCGCTGACGAGTCGGTGTGCA
>DAIDHX010000211.1 GCA_027451885.1 Planctomycetales bacterium | reverse complement strand
AACAAGGCAACCACCGCGGCTCCCAGGCTCGAGACGGGAGCCGCCCGCCCGCCGCAAACTCTCGACGCCGAGCTCACCTCGGCGTCGCTCCCGCCTCCCGACGCAACTGTCTCAGCCAGCGTCGGGCCCGGCATCAATCGGTTCGTCTCCGTGGATCTCAAGCTATCCGCGGGCTCCGCACCCAGCCAGGCCGGCCTCACCTGGCTGGCCGAAAAGGGCTATCGGACTCTGGTCGACCTGCGCCAGCCCTCTGAAACGCCCCCCGGATTCATCGCCCAGGTCGCCGCCGCCGGCTTGCGTTACGTCTCGCTGCCGCTCGACCTCAAGACGCTCGACGGCAAGCAAGTGTCCCGCTTCAACTTCGAGATCGGGTCGGGTGAAGCCAGGCCGACGTTCTTCTTCGACGCCACGGGCGCCCGCGCGGGGGCTCTCTGGTACATCCGGCGGATCATGGTCGATAAGGTCGACGAGCTGTCCGCCCGCCGCGAGGCGGAGCAGATCGGCTTGATCGATCAGGCCGATCGGACGCTGGCATCGAATTACATCACTGGGCAGAGCGATCCCAGCCGGGCCGAGGCACAGGCGGCGTCGAAGCCGTCACAGGCCGCGCCACGAGGACCAGTTGTCGAATCGAATCCGTCTGCCTTGACTCGGCCCGCGGCGGCAAAGCCGCAGCCGCAGCCCACGGCCGCCCCGGCCCGGCCGGCGAATCCCGCCGCGGCACCCGTGACGCTCAAGCCGACCATCGACCCACTACCGGCCGAGTTCGAATCCGGCGCGGAAACCACGGCCGCCTGGCAACCCTTCGCCGCCATGCTGATCACAGGCTTTGGCTTCCCGCTCGCGTATCTTGGCAGTTCCTGCGCGCCCACGGTCATGGGCCGGATTCGGGCCAGTCTGCCGGGATCGGCGCCTCGACCAAAATCGCTTCCCTGAGCGTTGGGTGCTCAAAGACCAACCCGCGGGCGTGAAGCGCGATCCGCAACCCGCCGTCCGATGCGCGAAGCCTACGCCTTGCCCCGTATTTGAGATCGCCCAGAATCGGCAGCCCGCGATGGGCAAGCTGCACCCGGAGCTGATGCCCACGCCCAGTCGCTGGCACGAGTTCAAGCCATGAACCGGCCGCCGCCCGCCTCAGAACCCGATAATGGACCCGCGCTTCCTTGCCAGCGGACTCCTCGGATCCCACCACCCGCGTGCGGTTTTCCCCCGGTGCTTTCTCGAGCCGGTCGACCCAATCCCCCTCGGGCCCTGGCGGCATGCCCTCCACGATCGCCCAGTATCTCTTCTGGATCGTCCCCTCGCGAAACTGCGCTGAGAGCCGGCCCGCCGCCTTGCTGGTCCGCGCCAGCAGCAAAACACCCGAGGTCGGCCGATCGAGCCGATGCAACAGCCCCAGGTAAACCTCGCCCGGCTTGCCGTACTTCTGCTTGAGATAGCCCTTCGCGATCTCGAGCACGCTCCGATCCCCGGAACTGTCCCCCTGCGAAGGCAGCCCCGCCGGCTTGTTGATCGCCAGGCAATGATTGTCCTCGTAGAGGATCTCCAGATTCATCGACCCTCGTCCTGGATCGCACCCGCGGCCTGGGTGATCCGCTTCACCAGGATCGTGGCATACGAGCCCTTGCCCAGCTCGAACCGGAGCCGGAGCGCCCGCCTGCGCGGGTGAAGCGCATCGGCCTCCGCGGAATGCTCGAGCCCCACCGGCTCAAAAAGGCAATTGCGCAAACCTTTCGACAAGAAAACATCTTTAAGCTTTTTGATGCGAAGATCGCGCCAGCTCAGCCCCGCCTGCGCCAGGATGGACGCCACGGCCTCGCCCAGCGGGCCCTGCGGTTCCGGCGATCGCGCGCTTGGCAGCGGCAGCGATTCGTCCACCAGCCGGGCGCGCGTCTCGGTTGAAATCCCTCGCGGAAACGCAAATCGGCCCAGCTTGAGCTCGAGCTCGCCACGCTCACGCGCCGGCGCCACCATCACCAGGAACCGATCCAGAACCGCATTCCAGAGGTAGCTTTGATATGCGGAAAAGAGCAGCGAACGCAGGTCCCGCGGAAGCCTTGCGAACGCACCGGCATGATCCGATGGATGATCGACGAGATAGGTCACGATACTCCGCGTCGACGAACGATCGAGTTTCGCCTTGAGGTTTTTCCAGTCCCCCCAGTTTTCCTGGACGAGTCGTTTGACGGCCTTGCCGCTGGCGCGATCGAACGGGTTTTCGTCGGCCAGGGCGAGCTTGAGGGCGCGTTCATAATCTCCTTTGAACCAGGCTTCGCCGAGAAACTGGCCGCTTCGGCCCACGGAGCCAAAGCGCTGGTCGTCGAAGTAGTTTGGCAAGCCGTCCTGGGGGATCTGGGCGAGCTCGGCCTGGCAGGCGGCGAGGGCATCCTCCGTGAGGTCGCGGATCACGAGCTCGAAGCGGTTGCCGCGAAAGCAGCGAGGCGAATAGGGCTGTGTGGATTTGCCCAGGGGGACGAGGGTGAAGTCGCGATGCTGGATGCTGGATTTGGGGCCGTCGGCGATGGTCAGATACTGAATGGTGACGGCATGCCGATCCTTGAGCCCTCCGGAAGCAACCTGCGCGGGCGCCAGGTTCCAGCGTCTGCGGATTTCGGCCAGGGCCTCAATCGTGCCGAGGTTGCGCTTGGTGAGGCGGTAGAGCGTAAATTTTCCGTGATCCGAGGGCGCGACCGTGGTGAGCTCCTCGACCTGGAAATCTTCGGGCTGGCATTTCAGCTTCATCCGCCGCAAGACCTTTACTTTGAGAAGGATAAAACCCATTCTAGGGTAGTTGAGGGCAGGTCCGAAAGACGTATTGTCGCGCCCAGGGCAGGGCTGGAGCCGAAAATTACGAGGAATGGTCGGCGATTCTGGCTGCGGGCGATGTCCATCTAATGGGGATTTTGTATAAACTCTCTGAACCGATGATTTCCCCTGGTCCGCGCCATGACGTGGCGATGCCATCGGTCGAACAAATGGGACCTGGGAAGGCGCAGCCCGACTCGCGCATGGCTTGGTTGCAAGTTTCCCTCACGGCAGCGCCCAAATTCGACATTCACGGTTAGACATTCACGGACAAGATCTCTCTCCACGCGTTCGCCATGTACGGCGGCGCTCAGGACCCAAGGGCCCATCATGACGACGACGACCGCTGGCCTCCAACCTTCCTACCGAATCGCATGGGGACCACTCATCTGGATCGGGGCTTTACACGCCGGCGCCTTGCTGGCCTTTAACTTCGCATACTTTTCGTGGTCGGGGCTCCTGCTCTGCCTGTTGCTGCACTGGCTAACGGGTGGAATTGGGATTTGCCTCACATACCATCGCCTGCTAACACATCGCAGCTTCGCGGTTCGTCCAGCCTGGCTTGAGTATGTGATGACCTTCATCGGAAATTCCGCATCGGAAGGTGGAGCGATTGGCTGGGTGGCTGACCATCGCCGCCATCACGCGTTCTCCGACCAGGAAGACGACACGCATACGCCCTTGCGTGGATTCTTTTGGGCTCACATGTACTGGTGGATGCGCGTTGAAGACCAGAACAATCACTGCGACGCTTATTACGATCGCTGGGCGCCTGACCTCAACAGCGACCCGGTTCATCGCTGGCTCGACAAGTACCATTTCATCGCGCCTCTGGCGTTGTTTGCGGCGCTCTACCTGGCCGGCGGCATGAGCTGGCTGGTCTGGGGCGGGTTTGTGCGCACGGTGTTCGTGCTCCATTCGACCTGGCTGGTCAATTCCGCCACGCACGTTTGGGGCTATCGCTCGCACGTCACCCGTGATAAGTCGACCAATCTCTGGTGGGTCGCGATGCTGACGTACGGCGAGGGCTGGCACAACAACCATCACGCCTATCAGACCTCTGCACGCCACGGCATGGCCTGGTGGGAGATCGACATGACGTATCTGGCGATCCAGGTGATGAAGTTCTTCCGGATCGCCTACGACGTTCGTTTGCCGAAGGTGCGTGACGCCGAGACATCGTTGTCGGGCAGCCCGAGCTGAGCCCGGGCGTGCCTCCCGGGTGGCGGGACGTGTCTGGGACGATGGCCACTGGAATTTCGCGACGGAAACGGCGAGCATGAATCGTCTGGATCCGCGGCTCTAGCTCAACGGCAGAGCAGGGGACTCATCGCGAATGGTGGCGGCGGAAGGCAACTTTCGCACGCGATCCGGGTGAATTGCGGGAAACCTAAATTGCCTGGCGAATTCTGGCTGAGCCTGCCGCTTGCCTCTGGAGCGGCGGGTTTTGTCAGGAACCGGGTGACAGGGCAATCCGCAGCCAAGCCTGGCCGGGCTCGGGTGGCCAGGAAGGTTCAGAGACTAGCGGGGTGAGCCCCAACAATAATCCCCGCCTTGAGCGCCCGGCCTCCAGGTCTCACGAGCGTCAGGTTCTGGCAATGCCGGGATCGGGGCTCGAGAGTGCAGGGAGGGTGAGATAGTCCAAGCCTCGTGGAAACGCGAGGGCCCTTGAATCCCTTGGTTGCAGGTTCGAATCCTGCGAGCCGCACTTGCGATAGTTGATTCGAGCGGGCTCTCGAGGGCCCGCTTTCCTGATTCTTTGAATCGCGAGCGTCGAGTGTGACGAGGTCGAGGCCACCTTCGGTATCCGACCTGGGCCCGATCCCCCTGGCCGACACGGTTGGCGCCCAGCCAACGGTCGTCGCTGCACCTGGTGGCGGCCAGGAATCCGAGTCTTACGCGATAGCTCCCGACCTGGCCGCGAGGCCCAGCGGTCGCGCTGGCACGCTCATCGCGGTGCTCGTGACCGTGGGAGTTCTGGTCTTCCACGGGAGCCTGATCTGGCTTGGGCTTGGCGGTCTGCGCGGGTTCGGCGGGGAATTCCCCCCCTGGCGCGACGATCACCCGCTCTATTATCACTCCGCGCTCGTGACGCGAACCTTTCTGCGTGATTCGTTCACGACCGCCGGCTACGATCCCAGCTTCATGGCCGGCTACATGAAAAGCGCGGTCTATCCGTCGTCGTCGACGTTGCCTGATCTGGTGTTTGCGCTCGCCCCTGGAGTTCGCCCAGCGCTGCTCTACAAGCTCTATCTGTTTCTTGCCGCCTCGCTCGCTCCTGTGATCCTGGTGGTCGCGGCTCGATTCTGGAAGATCCCCGCGCGGGGCGTGGCCTTTGCCGTGATCGGCTACTTTGCCTACATCTGGACCGATTTTCCCATCAAGTACGTCAGCTTCGGGATGGTCCCCTACTTTCTGGCGGGGCCGGTTGCCCTCGCTGCGCTTGGGGCATTCGCTCAGTATCTCACGCTGGGCGGGCTGGGGCGATTCGGGCTTGCATGGCTCTGGCTTTCGCTCGCGTTTCTTGTTCACCTGACGACCGCGATGGTGCTTGCGCCCGCCGCGCTGCTGGCGTACTTCTTGGCGGCACGCAGGTCTCGCACGCCGCGGGGGCAGAGCGCAGGGCTCACGCTGGGGCGCCATGTCGGAGTCTGGAGCCTGCCCGTGTTCGTACTTGCCGCCAACTCCTTCTGGCTTTGGCCGGGAATCGCCCTTGCTTCGACCAAGGGCGCGAGCGATTTCGCCTTCAATCATCCGGAGGGCGCGATCCAGCGTCTCAAACAGATCTTCTACTCCGAGGCGCCCATCGAGGCGATCCTGCTCGCGATCGGAATCCCGGGGCTCATGCTGCTGGTCAAGCGTTATGGTGCGCGGGGGTGGGCCGTTGTTGGGTTTGTGCTCGCGAGCCTGTTCTGGGGCTATCTTTCCGGATCGAGCCGGGCGCTCGATTTTCTCCAGCCCGGCCGGCACACCTACATGTTCTATACCGCGCTTGCGCTCGCGGGCGGGATGTGCGTCGACCAGGTTCTCAGGAGGATCACGGCCGGCCCCTGGGGCTTCGATCGCCTCGATTACTGGGTGGTCGTGGGCTCCGCGATCCTGGCGATTCGCATTCTGGGTTACCCCGTGGTTGAACTGATCCGCATCAATGCGTTTGCCGCCGAGCCTTTTCTTTCAAGCAGGCCCTCCCCGCGGATGAACTGGGTGCTTGCGGTTCTGAAGAAGCATCTCAAGCCGGGCGAGCGTTTGTTGTACGAGGAGTCGGGCTTCGCCGTTCCTGGCGAGCCGGATCCCTACCAGGGCGGGCGCCTGAGCGGGCTCTTGCCCGAGCTCCTGGGGATTGAGCTGATCGGCGGACCTTATCTGCATGCGTCGCTCTTGACCAACTTTACTCAGTTTGGGGAGGGCAAGCTCTGCGGCAAAAAAGACTGGGGACGCGGCGAGCTCGAGCGTTACGCGAGGCTTTACGGTCCCGACGCCATTCTTTGCCACAGTGCCCGGGCGCGGCGGATCTGCAAGGAGAATCCCGCCCTGGTGGAGATTGTGGAAGACGACGGCCGGATGCTGTTAGGGCGGTTTAAGGGCATTGGTGGCAAGTGTTTGCGCGGTTCAGCCGTGGTCGAGGCCGCGCCCGGTGTGTTACGCCTAAAGGAGATCAACCCCGATCTTGACGGATCGCTCGTGCTGCGGTATCACTCCGCCCCGGGTCTTACGACCCGTCCGCCGGTTGCATGGTCGCAGGAACGTCAAGAGGATGATCCTGTGCCTCTGATTCGCTTGCAACCTCCGGCGGGAGTGCACGAGGTCGAGATTCGGTTCCCCGTGTCGGGGGCATTCTGACCTTCGCCGCACGAGATGGATCGAGCCTTTGCCGGCTTTCTCCAGGGAAGGGGAATGAGGTGGCAGTGATCGACGCCCCAGCGAGCGACCCCGGCATCGAGCGGCTCTCGAGCCGGACCTTCAGCATCCTCTGGGCGGTCATTGTCTTGATCGCCGCGGCCTTCTATTACACGAAGGCTTCGGAGGACCGAAGCGCATTCGTGCGCTGGCGGCCCCAGGTCCTCAAGTTCTGGAAGGGGGTGAACATCTATGATAACAAGATGAATTTCCCCACTCCGCCCATCATGCCCATTACCCTCTATCCCCTCATGACCTTGCCCACGGTCACGGGGGCGATGACCTGGTTCGCAATCAAGGTCGTTCTGACCACGATCACGCTCTTCTGGTGTCTTGAAGTCGTTCGCCCCGTGGGGCGCCCGTTCCCGCCCATGTTCCGATCGCTTGTTCTCTTGCTGAGCTTGCGGCCGATACTGGGCGATTTGCACCACGGTAATAACAATTTGCTGATCCTGTTTCTGGTTATGGCCATGTTTATCGCCTGGCGCACGAACCGGGATCGAACCGCGGGTTTGCTGCTTGCGCTTGCGACGGCCTACAAGGTGACTCCCGCGCTTTTCTTCGTCTATTTCGCATATAAACGATCGTGGCGCACGTTGACATGGGGCATGCTTGGCATGGGCATCTTCCTGCTGATTGTGCCCAGCCTTGTGATCGGGCCTGAGTTCAACGGCGAGTGCCTGGGCACCTGGTGGAACAACATGATCACGCCTTATGTGATGAAGGGGGCGACCAGCTCGCAAGATGCGAACCAGGCGCTTTCCGGCGTGATCTCGCGGCTGTTCACCGAGCTCACGCCAGGCGCTGGCCGCTATCAGGTCCATTTTGATTTGAACATTTTCTCGTGGCCGAAGTGGGCGGTGGCGGGGCTGATCAAGGGGCTTGCGATCGGCATGGTGATCATGCTTGCGATCCTGTGCCGCACGCCGACCTCGAATCGCAAGGATTCCCGATTACTGGGCGAGGCGGCGCTTGTGGTGCTCACCATGCTCTTTGTTTCGGAGCGGAGCTGGAAGCATCACTACGTGACGGTGCTTTTGCCCTATGCGTACCTGGTGGGCGAGTTCTTTTCGAACCGGCTTGGGCCGCGCGGCCGGGCTGCGCTTGTGGGGTCGTGGGCGGTCTCGTTCTGCCTGATGGCCGCCACGTCCACCGACATCGGCGGCCTGTTTGGCGAGGGGCAGGCGCACGAGATCGCGCAGGGCTATGGCGCGTTCCTGTGGGCCGGCGTGGTTCTTTACGCCTTCGTCGCCTGGCGTGTTTGGGCCCGGCGCAACGAGACCGTCGCGAACCCGGGCGAGATTCCGACTGGTTCGGTGCCCAGGCCGCATTACGGCGAAGTTGCCCAGGGTGCGATCGCGTCCTGAGAGTCTCCCGGCCGTTCGAGCTTCCCTGCGCAGTTCACCCCGCTCGATTCGGTCCAGATTTTTCTCAGGAAATGTGACGTTGGGCGGTGGATCTTAACGATAATAACGAAGAATCGGATCGCCACGGCTTGTGCGCCTGCGGTCCAGGACGAGATTCCGGCGGTCGACCCGCGATCGACCGAATCATCCCATCTCGCTGGTCGATGGCCAAGGAGGGCCAATGAAGCCGTCTCATCATCCCCGCCCAGCCCAGCGCCGATTGCATCTTGCGCTCGATCGCCTCGAAGACCGGGTGGTTCTGAGCGCAGGCCAGGGCAGTACGTTTGCGATCATGCCCGGTAAGATTTCCACGCCGGGACAGTTCTCGTCGATCAATTTTCAGATCAACCCGACGCTGTTCACGGGTAACAAGCACGGTAAGATTGTGATCGGGATCGACGTCGCTGCCGCCTCGCCGGCGTCATCGTCGGGTGCGAGCACGGTGGCCGTCAAGCCGGTTGTGGTGGGCGTGGAGACCGCGAATGGGCACATGCTCCACGTCGAGCATACGCGCTACGATCGCAAGGTTGCCAAGGCGAATCACCTGGGTAATCAGTCGACGACCGCGGCGCTTGTGACCTTGCCCGTGCCCAAAAGCGGCCAGCCGGCCGGGCAGTATTCGGTGATTGTGAAGGGTGCGCAGAATTCGGTGGGCCAGTATCTGGTGGGCTTCTATCTGCCGGGCGACGTTGCGGGGACCGGCACGGTGACGCGGAGCGACCTGCAAACGATCAAGAAAGACAACGGCATGACGGCGATGAGCTCGAATTACAACTTCGACGCCGACGTCAACCGTAATGGAGTCATCAACCACGCCGACTTCCTCACGGCGCAGCAGGATCTTGGGGCGTCGACGCTGGTGAGCCCTGTGGTCTCGGTGAATCTCGATCCTGCGTCGGACCCGGGCGCGAATCGTACGAGCCCGTACAGCACGGTCCATTTCGCGGGGCAGGCGACTCCGGGCGCGTCGGTGACCTTTGTCGACCAGCAAGGTGGCGCGTCGGTGTCCACCACGGTGGCCGCGAACGGTACCTACAGCATCCTGGTCCCGCTCGTGAAGGGCTCGAACACATTCACCGTGACGACGGTCGACGGCTTTGGGCAGTCGATCTCGGGTGCGATTTCGCCGGTGGTGTACTCGCCGACATCGTGAGGAAGGCTTGAGGCGTCTCTGTTCCTCCGGGGGCGCTTCGGATTGCGAAGGTTTCAGGCCGGCGGGTCGAGCGCGACTCGCCGGTCTGGCGTTACTGGGGTTTGAGCCTGGTCATTGGCGGAATCCGCGAGCGCTTCGAGCGCCCGGGGCGTGCCGATTTGCTTGAGCGCCCAGCGTGCGGCGGCACGGACGACGGGATGGGTCTGCGTTGATTTCAGGAGTTTGGCGAGGGGTTCGACGGCCTCAATAGCGCGGCGGCCGCCGAGCACGAGCGCGGCGTTTCGGACCAACCCACGGCGCCCGGCTCGCTCGAGGGCTGAGCCGGCGAGTCGTGTCTTCCATTCCGCGGCCGAGCGCTCAAGCCATGCGATCAGATCGGGATTTGCCCACTCCGGACGCGGCTCGAGCTCGGGATCGCCCCCCGCGGGCGCCTTGCGATTCCAGGGGCAAACCTCCTGGCAGATGTCACACCCAAACGCCCAGCCGCCAAGCGCGGACGCGGTCTCGTCAGGCACGATTCCACGGTGCTCGATCGTCCAGTAACTGATACAGCGCCTGGCGTCGAGCTCATAGGGACCGGCAAAAGCCTGGGTGGGACATGCGTCCAGACAGCGGGTGCAGGTTCCGCAGTAGCTTTTGGCCGAGGGTTCGTCGTACTCGAGCTCAAGATCGGTTAGCAAGCAGCCCAGGAAGGTGAAGCTTCCGAGCCGGCGGTGGATGAGCATCGTGTTCTTGGCAATCCAGCCCAGGCCGGCCGCCTGGGCGTAATCGCGTTCCAGGATCGGGGCGGTATCGACGACGGCCCGACCGCGGGCGCCGGGCGCTTCGTGCTCGAGCCATTCGAGCAGGCGGTTGAGCCTGGCCTTGAGCACCTGATGATAGTCCGCCCCCTGGGCGTAGCGTGCGATTCGACCGCTCGCTCGTCCCGGCGGAACAGCCGCGTGCGCAGAGCCATAGACCAGGCTGGCCACGATGACCGATCGAACGCCTTCAAGCACGCATTCGGGTTGCGCGCGGAGCGAGGGCTCGCGCTCCATGTAGGCCATGCCGGCGGCGTGTCCCTTGCGGAGCCAGGTGAGATAGTTGGGATAACCGGCCGGCGTCACGGCGGGGGCGATCCCCACGGCATCGAGCCCGAGCCGAATGGCCTCGTGCTTGAGCCTGCGCGACAGTTCGGCAGCCGCCATGGGATCCTCGGTCGAATTATGGCCGCCGGGCGAGCGCCCGCGAGTCCTTGACCCCCAGGCTGTCGTAGATCCGTCGCGTGGCGTCGGAGCGGTTCAACGTATAGAAATGAATGCCTCGCACCTGGTTGTCGAGCAGGTCGCGGCATTGCTCGGTTGCCCAGTGGACGCCGACATTGGCAACGGATCCGGAATCGTCGCAGCGCCCGAGCGCGCGCAAGAGCCGAGCGGGGATTCGCGCGCCCAGAGCCAGCTCGGCGATCCGTTCGAGATTCTCCCGGGAGGTGATTGGCATGATCCCGGCAAGGATCGGCACCTTCACGCCGGCGAGCTCGCAACGTTCGCGAAAATCGTAGAAGTCGCGGTTGTCGAAGAAGAGCTGCGTGCAGATGTAATCGGCGCCGGCGTCGACCTTGCGCTTCAGGTAGTCGAGCTCACGCAGTCGATTGGGCGTGGCGGGGTGTCCCTCGGGAAAGCCGGCGACGCCGATGCCGAATCCACGCCCCCCCGCCGGCCGCGAACGTATGAAATCAACGAGCTGCTCGGCGTGCTGGAATGCGTCCTGTGCCCGGTCATAGCCCTCCAGCCCCCGCGGCGGATCGCCGCCAAGCGCGAGGATGTTCTCGATCCCCGACTGCTCGTAACGCTCGAGAATCGCTCCGAGATCCTGCCGCGAGTGGCACACGCACGTCAAATGCGACACCGCCGTAAGCGCTGTCTCACGCTGAATTCGCACAATCAGGTCGAACGTCCGCTCACGCGTTGAACCCCCCGCGCCGTAGGTCACTGAGACAAACGATGGCGCAAGCGCCTGGAGCTGCGCGATCGATCGGAACAGCTCTTCCCACGCTCGGTCCGACCTGGGCGGGAAGAACTCAAAGCTGAACGTGGTGGCCTGATCGCGAAAAATGTCCTGAATATGCATAAGGCTGCCGATCGCTTTCCCTGGGATCAAGGTTGCGCGGACGAGATTCAAGCCGAGCCGCTCACGCTTTAACTTTAGTCGACGCGCGGGCTCGTGAGCTCCGTTTGCCGGCTTTTACCTGAGCTTTGCCGGTCGTGACGCCGACCTTGGGACAGACCTCGGCAAGCGCGCAAGCCTGGCAACGAGGCGCGCGTGCAAGGCATACCTTGCGCCCATGCTCGATCAGGCGATGGCTCAGGTCAATCCATTCCTTGCGGGGAACGACCGCCATGAGGTCGGCCTCGATTTTGACGGGGTCGAGTTGGGTGGTGAGCCCGAGGCGTTTGGAAAGCCGCTTGACGTGGGTGTCGACCACGACGCCCGAGGGCTCTCCGAAGGCCGTGCCCATGACCACGTTCGCGGTCTTGCGGCCGACGCCCGCGAGTGTGACCAGGTCGTCAAGCCGGCGGGGGATCTCGCCCTGATGCGTTTCAACGACGGCCTGCGCCATGGCGAGCAAGTTCCTGGCCTTGGAACGAAAGAATCCGGTTGAGCGGATCAGCGCTTCGAGCTCGGCGGGGTCCGCGGCGGCCAGGGCGCGTGGGCTGGGATAGCGTCTGAAAAGCGCGGGGGTCGTCAGATTCACCCTGGCGTCGGTGCATTGAGCCGACAGGATCGTCGCGACCAGTAACTCGTAGGGGTTGGCATGCAGAAGCGCACAGTGTGAGTCAGGATACTCCCGGACGAGCGCCCGGAGAACCTTGCGGGTGTGCGCCTTCACGTCCGTGCCCTTGCGTGCGCGTGTTGCCATCGTTTTCGCCCCCGCGACTCGTCGTGCCTTCGCCATGGTCCGCACGCGGCTTGTCGCGCGGCGAAATCAACATACAATGTGCCAGAGTTAATCGCTCCTGACAATCGACCCTTGCACGGGCTGTTCCGCGCGATGGTCGCCAATCAATGGGACGCTCGCGAAACCTGTTTTTCACGCTCGTCGCGCTTGAAGTCATGAGGCAAAACCTTCCGGGCGGTTCGATGGATTCGCACCTCGAAATCCCGGGCTTCTCCAATCGTTGCAGGCTCTTTCCGCTTCCCGGGCTGGTTCTGTTGCCGCAGGCCCTGTTGCCGCTGCACATCTTCGAGCCACGTTATCGCCAGATGACGCGCGACGCACTCGATGGCGATCAGCTCGTAACGATGGTGCAAATTCGCCCCGCCCCGGGCGATTCGCCCTGGACGGAGCCGGTGCCGATCATGGATGTGGCCTGCGTGGGCAAGATCGTCCGGCACGAAATCATGCCAGACGGGCGGTTTAACATTCTCCTGGTCGGATGCAAGCGGGTGCGGCTGGTGCGGGAGATCCCCAGCGAGAAGCTCTATCGCATCGCGGATGCCCGGATTCTTGACGACATCGCTTCCCACGCGCCTTCCGAACCCAGGCGAACCCGGTTACTCGAGCTCTTCCGCTCGGTTTACGAAAAGCGTAGACCCCTCGACGAAGACCTGGCCAGCGTGCTGCACTCCCCGCTTTCGCTGGGCGCCTTGTCAGACATCCTGGCCCATGCGCTTGGCTTGCCGCCGGCGGTCAAGCAGTCCTTTCTCGCGGAGCCCTCGGTCGATCAACGCGTCGCCATGCTGACGGCGTTGCTCGAGAAACTGCACCCGGGCAATTCCGGCGGCCGACTCTATCCGCCGCCGTTCAGCGCCAACTGAAGTCGCCGGCCAGCGCCTGCCCTTGGCCGCTTGATTTTGCCCCTGGAGCGACATACAATAAGACCGTTTGTTAGCGGAAGTCAATGGTTTTCAAAGACTTACATTGCCGCAATGGGTTCTTGCACAGGCATGCTCGGCCTTACAGGAAGGGCGAGCATTCGTGCGGGATCGACGGGCCGCGAGCGATTCTCTTGGCGCGCGTTTCGTCGATGCGGTGGGAATGAGCGCTCCATGCCCGCGAACTCTCCCCTGGATCACATGTCGTTGAACGGCGGCTCCCTGGGTGTGCCTGCCGCCGCTGTCGATGATCTGGACGATGCTCCAGCGAAGCTGCGCCGCTCGCCGGTCGATCTGGATCGAATTCGTCGCGCGGTCCGCGAGATCTTGCTGGCGGTTGGGGAAGATCCCGAGCGCGAGGGTCTGCGCGAAACGCCCGACCGCGTGGCGCGAATGTATGCCGAGGTCTTCCAGGGCCTGCACCAGGATCCCCGGGTCCATCTGAGCAAGTTGTTCACGCAAAAATATGACGAAATGGTGCTGGTGAAGGATATTCGCCTGGTGAGTTTTTGCGAGCACCACTTGCTCCCGGTGGTGGGGCGGGCGCATGTGGCCTATGTGCCCAATGGGAAAGTCGTGGGGCTTTCCAAGATCCCCCGGGTGATCGACGTGCTTGCCCGCCGGCCGCAGCTTCAGGAACGGTTGACTGAGGACGTGGCCGACCTGCTGATGCGCGAGCTTGACGCCAAGGGGGTGGCCGTGGTGATCGAGGCCAGCCATAGCTGCATGACGATCCGGGGCGTGAACAAGCCGGACAGCACGTTCGTGACGAGCGCCATGCGTGGCGTGTTCAAGGAGAGGCTGGCCACGCGGAGCGAGGTGATGTCGCTGATTTTTGGTACGAGATCGTAGCCTGAAACAAAAAACCGCTCGTCCGGACCCAGGGTGCGAACGAGCGGGTGAGGTTTCGGTATCCGAGCCAGCGTTACTGGCCGCCTGCGCCTGCGTCCTTTGCCTTCTGGAGCAGTTCGGGAATCAGGGTCTCGAGCTTGCCGCGCGCCTCAACCGAGTACAGCTTGCCCTCGGCGTCGACAACGAACATCGCCGGGATGGCGTTGATGCCCCATTTCTTGGAGAAATCGCTCTCCCAGCCGTTGCCCTGGTAGTACTGGGGCCATTTGATCTCGTTCTTATCGACATACTTCAGCAGCGCTTCGAGCCCGCCCTTGTCCTTGGGCTGGTCGAGGCTGACGCCGATGAACTCCACGCCCTTGTCGTGATACTGGGCGTAAATTTCCTTCATCTTCGGCATTTCGGCCACGCAGGGGCCGCACCAGGTCGCCCAGAAGTCGACCACGACGACCTTGCCCTTGAGGCTCTTGACGGAGACGGTTGAGCCCTTGACGGCGTCGCTGAATTCGAGCTCGAAGGGTTTGCCAATCTGCTCGCGCTGGCGCCTTGCCCCCTGGATGAAGCTCACGTACATCGAGTCCGGATAGTCCTTGAGGAGCCGATCCTCAAGCTTCTTCTTGACCGCTTCATCCTTGGTGCTGAAGGTTGCGCTGTAGAGCAAGCCGGAGACGCGTTGATCCTTCGGCGCGAGCTTGGCGAAGGCGTCGATGCCGGAGAGGTCGGGCTTGCCGTCCTCGCTCTTCATCAGCTTGACGCGTGCCACGGCGAACGCGGCCGCAATTTGCAGCGGCTTGTTCGAGCCATGGGCGCTGATGCCCTCGGCTTCCTTGAGCAGCTCGTCGAATTTGCCCTTGTTGGCCATGGCCTGCCAGCGCTCGTTGAGCAGGTTGGGAACGCGTGCGTTATCGGGTGCGGCCTTGAAGAGCTCCATGGCGAGCTCGCCGCGCTTGTCCATGTATTTGTCACGCTCTTCCAGGAACTTCTGAACGTATCCTTGTTCCTGGCGCCTGGAGGGATCGAAGCTTGGCGCTTTGAGCGCGTCCAGTTCTTTTAGGATGTCTGCGCTGGGGCGGTCGAGCGCGTGGGCCGAGTTGGCCGCCAACACGCCGGCCAAGAGGCCCAGCACGAAGAGCTTGGCATCGCGACGCATAAGGAAAACCCTTCGGGTTGGAGACGGAGCGGGCCGAGGACCGACGCGCCTGGCCAGGCGCTCCGATCATCCCCGTAAACAAACGTCAGAGAGTGATCTTAGCAATCGATCTTGCAAACCGCCACGAATTCAGTGGCGGATTCACCCTGAGCGGCTGGATCGCAGCGACTGGGGAATTTGGTTCGTGAGATTTGGCGGAGGCGGGGCGGTGTTTGGGCTGGGGCTCGCCTGGGCCAGGGATCGGTTACAATTCGTGCGAGCGCGGGGTTGGATCGAGCGGCCGTCTGGTGTGTTCATCGCGGCGGGAGCTGTGGGCTACCGCATCGTGCCTGACGTTGTGATCTGTTACCGTGGTCGGTCGCGCGAGTGCGGGTTCAGCGCAGAGTCCTCGCCCGCGGTTTGGGGTCAGCGTGGCTGGCCTGCCTGTTTCGCAGGGATTCCTGACTGGACGTGGTGAGCGTGCGTCTCCGTGGATGAACAACGCGCCCGGATATTTGATGATCTGCGTGGTCTGATCGATGGCGAGCTCGGGTTCGAGCCCCTCGAGCGGGCTCCTTACGCCGTCGACGGCGGCCTGCACGAGATCGATCCGCTGGGCGTTGTCGCCCCGCGCTGGGAGGAAGACGTTTGCAGCCTGGTGCGATACGCTGCTGAGAACAGCATCCCGCTGCATGTGCGCGGGGCGGGGACCGATTCCAGCGGCGGCGGGCTTGGTCCTGGGCTGGTCGTCGACCTTGGCCGCCACTTCCGCAAGACGCTCGCAATCGCCGACGACCGGGTGACCGTCGAGGCGGGCGTGGTGCTCGACGAGATCAATCTTCGGCTCGCGCCGCTGGGCCGCAGGCTCGACCCCGCGCCAGAGGATTCCGACGTCTCCACCATCGGCGGCATGATCGCGGTGGACGCCTCTGGACCGTCCTCCACGCGCCACGGTTCCATCGGCGACAAGGTCGAGCGCGCCTCGGTCGTGCTCGCGCAAGCCGACGCCGTCGAACTCGGTTTCATCCCCTGGCCCGAATACGAGGCCGAGCCGAGCACATTCCTGGAGTTGATCACCAAGAAGCTGCACGCCATCCATCGCTCCAGCAAGGTGAGACTCGCCCGCAATGCGCCGGCGTGCCCGCTCAATCGCGGCGGCTACGCGCTTGCCCGCGCCGCGGATGACCAGGGCGTTCACTTGCCGCGCCTGATCGCGGGATCGGAAGGCACGCTGGCAATTCTGCTCCGTGCCACTCTGCGCACCTCGCCAATCCCCGCGGCGATCGCCGCGGCTGTGGCCTCGTTCGGCCGGCTGTCCGAGGCGCTCGTGCATGCCTCGCATCTCGCTGACCCGGCCCTTGGCGCGACGTCCGTCGTCATCCACGATCGCCGCGCCATCCGGCTCGCCCATGACAAGATCCCGTTCTTCCGAGAATGGCTGGAGCCGGCGTCCGAAGCGGTTGTGGTGGCTGTGTTCGAGTCGGACGATCCCGCCCAGGTGGCCCTGGGTGCACGCAAGGCGAACGATCTCGCGCTCCGCAGCCCCTATCTCGACGCCACGCCGCTTTCCAGCTTCCGCCGCGCCGATTGCGATCGACTCGCCAGCCTCAAACGCCAGGTCGAGCCGCTGCTCCTGCGCCCGCGCACACGCGCGCGGCCGATCCCGTTTCTCGACGATATCTCCGTACCTCGCGAGCAGCTCGCCACCGCCTCACGCAGACTCCGCGACCTGTTCCAACGCAGAAACGTCACCTGGACCTTTTCTGGCCATGGCGACGGCCGGCTCCAGTTCCGCCCCTACCTTGATCTTTCGGCCGAGGAAGATCGGGCGCGGCTCGAGCCGCTTGCCGCCGAGGTTTACGACATCGTTGTGAAGGCCGGCGGCGCGATCTCGTCGAGCCAGGCGCTTGGGCTTTCGCGCACGCCGTTCCTGCGCATCCAGTACGGCGACCTGATGCAGGTCTTTCACGAGATCAAGCACGCGTTCGATCCGATGAATCTGCTCAATCCGGGCAAGGTTGTCTCGGAGGACATTCGCGGCTTTTCGCTCGATCTGCGCACGCGGGTGGCGCCTTCGCGCCCCGCTGATTCGGGGCCAAGCGCCAGCGCATCCTCGAGCGCTGAGACCCCGGCCGTGGTTCTCGACAGCGCAGGCGAGGTGGCCGCGGCCACGCCTGATCGGGAATCGGCCGCGCCTGGAATGATCCTTGAGCCCGCCATGCGCTGGCCCGATTTGTCGCTGGTTGAAACCGCGTCGGCATGCAACGGTTGCGGGGCCTGCCGCACGCTCGACGCCACCATGCGCATGTGCCCCAGCTTTCGCGCCACCAGACGCGAGGAGGCATCGCCCCGCGGCCAGGCCAACCTGATCCGCCAGATCGCAGCCGGCCGCGTCGACCCCAGGCTCTGGGGCGCACCCGAGCTCAAGGAACGTGCTGATCTGTGCATACATTGCTCACTCTGCGAATCCGAATGCCCCTCCGGCGTCGACGTCTCCCGGCTCATGTTCGAGGCCAAGGCCGCCTACGTGGAGAATCACGGCCTGTCGCTCGGCGACTGGATCTTCTCGCGGATCGAGATCTGGGCGCGGCTGGGCACGCGGCTGCCCAACCTGGCGAACCTCTTGCTCGGCAATCGCACCCCGCGCTGGCTGCTCGAGCGGCTCTTCGGCCTCTCCCGCAGGCGCATCCTGCCACGCGTCGCACGCACCTCGTTCGTCGAGCGCGCTGCCAGGCGCGGGCTGACCAAACCCCGGCCAGGCCGGCCCGGGGCGCGCGTCGCGTATTTCGTCGACGTCTTCGCCAATTATTATGACCAGGAACTGGCCGAGTCGGTGCTCTCCGTGCTCCAGCTCGCCGACGTGAATGTTTATGTTCCACGCAGGCAGCTCGCCTCGGGAATGTCGGCCCTGATCGCGGGCGACGTTGAGCACGCGCGCGAGCTCGCGCTTGTGAATCTACGCGAGCTCGCAACCGCCGTTCGCGACGGCTACACCGTGGTTTGCTCCGAGCCAACCGCCGCACTCATGCTCAGGCGCGAATACACCCGGCTCACCGACGATCTGGACGCGGGGCTCGTTGCGGCCAATACCATGGACGTGGGCCAGTACCTGCTTGGGCTTGCCGAGCGCGGGCTTCTGCCCCGGCCGTCCGAGCCCTTCGCCGCGCGGGTGGGCTATCACCAGCCGTGCCACATGCGTGCGCTCGACGTGGGCAAGCCAGGATACGAGCTGCTGCGGAGCGTGCTCGGCCTCGACGTGCATTTCATCGATCGCGGTTGCTCCGGCATGGGGGGCACGTACGGACTTGCGCGGGATCGATTCTGGCTGTCGCGCCGCGCGGGCCGCGGGCTGGTCAAACGGCTCCGCGACGACGACATCGAAATCGGCGCCACGGAATGCGGCGCATGCCGGATTCAAATGGAGCAGGGCGTTCCCAAACGGACCTTGCACCCGCTCAAGCTGCTGGCGATCGGCTACGGCCTCAATCCCAGCCTCCGCCAGCACTTCAAGGATCCCAAGCCGAGGCACAGGATGGCGTAAGACCTCCCCGCCCAAGCTCAGGGCAAGCCGCCGCTCGACACCACCTCGCCGCCATTCCGCGTCGAAAGCGACTGATAAACGCCGTAACGTACGCCAGGAGTCATCACATAAAGATGGGTGAGGTCCCCGTCGACCCCAACCGGCATATCCGTCCGCGGGTCGATCGGCCAGCTCGAGATCGTCTCCTGGATGAAGCGCACGGAACCATCCGCGAAAGCGAAATTCGCACCCAAAGGGTGCCGGCTTCCCGCCGAGCCGATGCCCACGTAGTCGAGGGGATCGGAGCTGCCGAACGCACCTTCCACAGCCGGGAACCGCCGCGCCGAATTGATCGGAAACAGCGTGCAGAAGACCGTGTCGCCCAGCCAACCGTCGAACCACCAGGCCGCCAGGGCACGATCGCTGGGACCAAGGTCTCCGTAAGATCGTTCTCCAAGAAGCAGCGTATTGCTCGTGCCGTCGCCGACCTCCGCGATCCTGATGTGGCTATTCACGAATGCCATGCCGTTATCCTGACCTGTCAAGGAGGGAAGCAGGCCAAGCTTGAAGGTGAGATGATAAAACACCCCTGCGCAGGCCAGATAGCTCGAGTGGGCCGTGATGAATCGCCCGGCCGGGATGTCGAGGTAGGCGTCGGGATGGGCTGTGGCCATACGCAGCGAGGAAGCGTCGCTCGGGCACCAGAGCAGTTCCAGGCCCGTGGCATGGGCCGTCTGATTTGCGTACGTATAAATGTTCTTGTTGAAATTAATCGAATCATAGAGGGGAGCTTGATCGACGAAGGGAAGCGCCGCGACGAATGGACTGGGTCCCGCGAAGACGCCCACATCGGGGTAACGCGCGACGGGCGTGCCGCTTGGCAACGCCCCGAACGCGTCGTGGTACCCCAGCATCGCGAGTGCGAGCTGGCGTAAGTTCGCACCGCACTGCGACCGCCGCGCGGCTTCTCGGGCCGATTGCACCGCCGGCACGAGAAGCGCGGCGAGAATGCCGATGATCGACACAGTGACCAGCAATTCGATCAGAGTGAACGCCTTGCGTCGGCCGCGGGTGGGCATGGATTCGGTTCCTCGTTCGCGATTCAACTCTGAACCGGATCAGGACGCAGGGGTCGGGTTGCCTCCGCGCCCCTTGAACAGGAGCCGAGCGACGAGCGCCAGGCCGCAGGCCAGCGCCACCAGGTAAGAAGCCCAGATCATCAAGGAGTTTCCACCGGCGGGCGTGATCGCCTTGGCGGCGACCGCGGCCTTGACCGCGGCGTGCTGGGAGTGGGGGAGGGCAGGTCGAAAGCGCTCGCCGTCCCATTCCAGGAGAATTGGATCGTTATTCGCGTCGAATCGCTCGCCGTCCACCATCAGCGGCGCACCCTTCACCGGGCCGAGCGCCTTCCAACTGTACACCGCGGGATCGATCGGCTTGTTCACCTCGGCTGATTCAATGCTCAATTGCTCGTGCAGAACAAGGTCCCCCGACTCATGTCGTTTGACCTCAATGAAGGATGGGAGGGTCGCTCTAGTCGCGCCCGGTGGGTAGAACTCATTCATCTCGATCCGGATTGGGTTCGATTCCCCGCCGCCAAGGATGACGACGGATTTCGGCAGTCCTTCCCTGGAATACTGGTACTCAACGTTTCGTTCATGAGACTTTCCATCTCGCTCCAACTTCCGGAAGTAGGTCTCGGTATAGCCGTCTGCGAGTTCTTGTCGAACCGATCTGCTGATTCTGGTCGCGATCCGTTCGACATCCGTCAACGAGTAATTCGAGAGCATGCCGTACATCGCTGGGTAGATCCCCAGAAGTCGGGGGTCCGTGACGGGGGTTAGAAACGGCGGGTTCCGCTGCATGAATCCTCTTGTATACTCCCTCATGGCCGCGTTCGGCGAGCCAACCCAGTCGATTAGTTTATGTGACTTGCCGTCGAACGCGTGACGTGAGTTCCTTGGTTCCTCGCCGTTTTCGCCCCGGCTCGCTGTCTTATCGAGACGGTACGCGCTCCGATCGGCATTGAACCAAATATGTTCCTGTCTCTCGACGCCATCGTTCGCGGGGTCGCGTTTGTTCAAAATCTGTTTGATTGTGATTGTGAACTCGCCGGTTCGAATTGTGCTCCGCTCGCGGACAATCTCGAGAAGCCGGGAATGCTCAATGTCGGAAGCGCCCGACCCGACCGCGACCACCGCGACGACGATCCCGAGATTCAGCATGGCCCAACTCCACGAGTAATGTGATCGCCCGTTCGTGATGCATCCACAACTTACTGGGGGACCGAGCACGATCCGGCGTCATCGATCCAGGTGGTCCATTTTGATGTGCCCGAGATGGGCGTGCACTCGTCCGTGTCTGGGTTCAGGTAGCAGGAACCGCCCGTTCCGCATACAACTGACCGCGTGATGTCGGGAGCCCAATTGTCGGTCTTGAGCCCCGATGACAATCGCGGGCGATGCCGGTTGTGAGGCGCCTGGAATACAGTAAGGAAGCGATATCGCAGCGGCAAACCCGGCAACGAGCAGTCCGTTGATTCACGCCGAGCTTGCCATGCGTGTCGATAACCGCATTCTGTGACTCCAGAGATGAACTGGCACGGACACCGAATGAGTTACTATTAATGATTCCGAACACTAACACGCGTAATGTTGGCGTGCAAGCGCCCGTCCAGGTTTCCTTGAGTGGGCGCGAGTGCGTTGGCCTGGCGACCGCGGTCGCGCGGGCGTGTTCTGGGCGGGTAGGGCTCGTCCGATCCTCGCCGCTCGTCTGGAGATTCGTCCTGGCGTGAGCCTCATGTTCCGCCAGCACTTCAAGGATCCGAAGCCGCGGCACAGGATGGCCTGAGAAAACGGCGCGCGTGCAGCGAGCGGAGGACCAGCCGGCGTCCCATGGTCCCCAGGAGGCGCATGCCATGGGTCCGGTAGATCCCGCCAGTAGCGTCGAGTTCCTGGTTTTTGCCGCGATCATCGTCGTGGGCACCTCACTGTTCGTCTGGTATGCAAGGTCCAGGAGCGGGCACAGGC
This sequence comes from Planctomycetales bacterium, assembly GCA_027451885.1. Taxonomy (GTDB): domain Bacteria; phylum Planctomycetota; class Planctomycetia; order Isosphaerales; family Isosphaeraceae; genus JAKBAP01. The sequence continues at coordinate 15,167 of DAIDHX010000211.1, read as the reverse complement.
CGCGGGGCTCGCGCGGCACGCCCGGAGGGCTGGGCCACGCCATCGTCGCGGTCCAGGAGATCATTCAGCCCTCGCTCCATCATGTGATCAAGGCCAGGCATGGGGATGAGATCAAAAAGGAAGACGAGGAAACGGGCCCGGACGCATGAGCCGCCACGTTGCGGCAAGCGCGTGAAAATCTCGAAAAAGTGAAATGACAGAACCCTCGCGGCGGCACTACTCTCAAGAGGACGGGCAACCGAGAGGGGATTGGCCATGCCGACGCAAGCGAGAGCCCAGGCGCTCGAGGCGGTTTCTCAGCCGGGTGCGGTGGATTACACACCTGACGAGCAGCTCCTGCGGCGGTTTCTCGCCGGATCGGGCGATCAAGCCGAGTCTGCATTCGCCGCGCTGATCGAGCGCCACGGCCCGATGGTGCATCGGGTTTGTTTCGACGTCCTCCGCGATCGAGAAGATGCCCGAGACGCGGCCCAGGCGGTGTTCCTGGTGCTGGCGCGGCGGGCTCGATCGATCCGCAAGCCGGGCTCGCTCGGCTCCTGGCTCCACGGTGTGGCGCTTCGCGTGGCGCGCAGAGCCAGGGTCGACCGAACTCGTGCGCGAGTCGTCGAGCAGCGAAGGGCCGAGATCATGCGCGAGCGCGAACCATACGCCGCCGAGGCCGATTTTCTGGGCCTCGAGGAGATCCACGCGGAAGTCGATCGGCTGCCGGAGAAATACAAGGCCCCGATTGTGCTTTGCTACCTGCGTGGGCAAACGCAGGCCGAGGCGGCCGAGGCGCTTGGCTGGCCGCTTGGCACGGTTCAGATTCGGCTGCATCGCGGCCGTGATCGACTGCGGTCGCGGCTGGTTCGCAGAGGCTTCGGCGGCGCCAGCTTGCTGGTCGGTCCAGCGCTTGCGGAGGCGGGCGATGCCGCGACGTCGCTCGAGGCAGGCTGGGCGCGGGAAACCGCGCGCGCCGCCGTGGAATGCGCCCGCGGCAGCACCGGCGCGGCAACCGTCACACCCCGCGTGGCGCAACTTGCCGACCGTACAGCGGCCTCAATCGTGCGCCGTCAGCTCGGTACCGTCGCCTTGACAGGGATCTCGCTGCTGGCGCCCTTCCTGCTCGTTGCGTCTCGCCCAGCTTCCCGCCCCGCGGTCACCGCATCGCATCCGACCGCTGAGCCAGCCGTTCCCCCCGCCCAGCAAATCCAGACCCACGCGCAAGCCCCCGCCAGGCCCGCGGACGAAAAACCTCGGCTGGCCGCGGTCGACCCGCCGGGAAGCGATCAACCCGCGATTCCCCAACGACCGAATGCTCCCATCCCCGAGAGAAACGACAGAAAGCGCGCGGCCGCGCCCACCTCCTCGGGCGGACCTCGCCTCGCGCCTGGTCCTGTCAGCGGGCGCGAGCTGTTCGAACGCGTCTGGAGCGAGGGCGACCCGCGCAGCCATGGCGGCGATGGCCTGGGCCCCGTCTTCAATGGATCGTCCTGCCTTGGATGTCATTACCTGGCGGGCGCGGGCGGCGCGGGAGGTCTCGATCAGAACGTCCAGATCGCCACCTTGATCGACGGATTGTTCGGATACGGCCAGTATTCCTATGCGTTCAGCATGGACCTTGAACGGGGCCGGTTTGAATACCAGTTCGGCGTTCCCTCGGGCACTCCCAGGAACGCGCAGGCACGCATCGATCCCGCCGTCGCGGCCGCCATCCATCCCGGCTTTCGCGAGGGCCGTAGCATTGTCTTGCATCTCTACAGCACCGACCCCCAGTATGCCGCCTGGCGCAAGTTTTTCCCAGGACTGCATGGGTCGAGCCTTGTGCGACTCTCGGAGCGGAACACGCCGCCGCTGTTTGGCGTGGGAGTCATCGACGCCATTCCCGACGCGGCGATCGAGGCCGGCGCGAGGCGGAAGTCAGGTAATCTGGCGGTCTATCGCGGCCGGGTCAGCCGTTTGAAGGATGGGCGGATCGGGCGCTTTGGTTGGAAGGCGCAGACGGCCACGCTCAAGGATTTTGTACTCTCCGCGGCGGCGGGCGAAATCGGGCTCGAAGTCCCTGGTCAGCGACAGGGAGCGGATCCGCGTACGCCGGGAGTCGCCGCGCCCGGGCTGGATCTCAATCAGGAAGAATGTGATGCACTCACCGGCTTCGTGCGCAAGCTCCCTGCGCCCGTGGCGCATCACCCCGTCGATGCCCGGGAAGCGAGTCTGGCGAAATCGGGCGAGGAGGTCTTTCGCACGGCAGGGTGTGCGCATTGTCACACGCCCACACTGGGTGATGCGAAGGGGATCTACAGCGACCTGCTCCTGCATGACATGGGGCCGAAGCTCGCCGACGCCGAGTCGTATAGCGTGTTTGTGGGGGGCGGTGCGCGCGCGGGGGATGCCGCGCGGCCGAAGGATCGATCGCCGGGGGCATCGAGCCAGGAATGGCGCACGCCGCCGCTCTGGGGCCTGCGCGATTCCGGGCCCTTCCTGCACGATGGCCGGGCCGCCACCATCGAGCAGGCGATCCAGCTCCACGGCGGCCAGGGCTCAACCTCCGCAAGGCGTTACAGCGATCTCTCGCCCGCGCGCAAGCGGCAGCTCGTGGCGTTCCTGAACACGCTCGCCGCGCCGGAGGGGAATCGGTAAGCCACGCTCCTTCGCCAGGGCTCGGGAACCTCGCGTTCACCGGAATCCCACAGGCCGCCGCAAGCTTGACTCCAGGCCCCGCGACGGTTTGCGTTGTTCCCTCGTTCGACCTTGACGCTCCTGCCCCTTCGGGCTACCTTTCCGGCCGTTCATCCCGGCGTCTTCACGTCTTGCGCGGGATGAAGGTCCGTCCAGCGATTCCCGTTCGGGTGGTTTGCCGCACTGGCGGCTCGTGAAAGCCTTTCGCGAGCCATCGGAGCCCGGCGGGTGTCGGGGAGTCGAACAGTCGCGAAGAAAGGATTGCCGGCCGTTCGAGCCGGCGATCCCTGGCCGTTGCGTGGGAGGGGACGTGCCGGACGAGGGGAGAGCAAGCCGCCACTGGCCCCGCCGGCTGTGGCCTGGACTCTGGCTCTTACTGCCTGTTGCCGCGGGATTCGCGGCGGCGGACGAGCCGACCGGCGCCACCGCCCGGACCGCCGACCCAGCGGTCGTGCGCGCACAGCAGCAAGTGCCCGACGACGGCCGCCCCAACGTGGATCTGCCCCCGATCGAAGGATCGCCGGAGGTCCAGGTTCCCAATCTGGACGAGCCCGCCCGGCCGCGCACCGTTCCCACCCAGCCGGCGGAGGGACCCGAGGGCGTCACCGTGCCCGCGCTGCCCGAGACGCCCCAGGACAAGGAGGCCAAAAAGAAGCCCCCGCCTCCCACCGTTCCCATCATCGCGGGAACCCAGCGGGTCACGACAATCAACCCCCGCAGCGGCCGACCGTTCACGATCCGCGAACTCCCCACCACGCCCGAAGGCGTGCGCACCTTCATTATCCGCGGCGGCATCAATATCATCACCCGCACCCCCAAGCAGGGTGTGATCGATATCGAGGCCGACGAAGCCGTCGTCTGGCGCGGGCCCACCCGCGAAAAGGGCACGCCGGTCGCCGGGCCCGATGGCGAGCTCTGGGTCGACGACTCCAGCCAGCCCATGGAGGTCTACCTCGAGGGCAATGTCATCCTCCGCCAGGACGAGAACAAGTTCGCCGGCAAGGGGGATCAGCGCACCATTCGCGCACCCCGGTTGTATTACGACTTCCTGACCGATCGCGTGGTCGCACCCAACGCCGAGATCAACGTCTTCGCGCCCGGGGTCTTGCAGCCCGTGAAAATCAAGTCGCCCAGGCTGGATCAGTTCCGCAGGCCGGTCCAGTTGCCCAACGGCTCCTACAAGCTCGAGGAATATCCCCAGATCCGGCTCGAACGCGCGGCAACCACCGGCTCGCGCTTCCCCGATCCAGGCTATATCTTCTGGAACAAGTCCATCGATCTGACTCGCTATTCACGCCCCACCACCGATCCGAACACCGGCAAAAAAGCGCCTCCAACCGGCAATCCCGCGGCCGACGAAGAGACCATCTGGCGCATCGACGCACGCCAGAACTTCTACTTCGCGGGCTGGATCCCGTTCTTTTACTGGCCGCGCGTCGTCGCGGATATCGACGATCTCGAGCCCCCTCTACGCCAGTTCTTCTTCCGCACAAACAACTACTTCGGCCAGCAAATCATGGCTGACTGGAACGGCTTTCGCTTCCTCGGCGTCAAGAAGCCCGACTGGATCGATATCTGGAACATCGATGTTGATTACCTCAGCGCGCGGACCAAGCAATTCCCTGCACTCGGCAGTGAAATGGGCTGGTTCGGCAACGACCTGATCCGCGACCTAACCGATCCTTACCACCACGGCCCGCCCCAGGACAATTTCACCCATAACTATTACGGCTATTTTGATATCTACGGCCTCAAGGACCTGGGCACGGACGTGCTGGGCTCGGGGCCGGCGATCGTCACCAATGGTCCGCCGGGCGCGGGTCGAGCGGGATTTCAGCGCTCGGCCGACCCCCAGTTTCAAACGTACCGCGGCCGGTTCAACTTCCGGCATTTCCAGCAATTCCTGCCCGAGGACGAGGATCACCAGTTCGAAGAGCTCCGAGCCCAGTTCGAAGTCGCTTACGCCTCGGATCGTAACTTCATTGAGGAATACTACAAGCAGCTCTTCGACACGGGCTCCGATCAGGAAACCATCGGCTACGGAATCTACCAGAAGAACAACGAGGCGATCGAGCTGTGGACCTCGGCTGTTCTTCAGAACTGGTATACGGATACCCAGTGGCTGCCCCGGCTGGATTATTACAAGCTTGGCGGGTCATACCTGGGCAATCGGCTTGTGTATTACAATCACACGGGCGTTGACTATGCGGTTGTGCACACCGACATCATGGTCAATAATCCGAACCTGTTTGCTTACATGCCGTACGACCCGATTTCGAACACGAGCGGGGTCTGGTCATCGGGGCGTGTCTTTACGAACCACGAGCTCGATCTGCCGCTGAATTTCGGCAACGTCTTCCGGATGGTGCCGTACGTGCAGGGGCAGGCGGTGGGCTGGAGCGACCAGCTTGGCGGCGGGCCGCTTGGCCATTCGCCTGGAGGCGCACTGGGGCGTGTCTGGGGCGCATTCGGTACACGCGCTGAGATCACGGCTTACAAGCAGTATCGCAAGGCTGAAAGCGAGCTGCTCAACGTGCACGGACTCAATAACAAAATCAGCCTGTTTCTCGACGCCCGCGCCGCCTATTCCAACGTGAATCTCAACCAGATCGGCATTCAGGACACGCTCGACGATAATACTTACGAATACGTGCGCAGATACCTGGCGCTCACCAACTTCGTGGGGGGTATTCTACCCACGCCCTACGATCCCAGGCACTTGCTCTTGAGGCAGACGCTCTCCCCGATCACCGGGACGACCGATATTCAGGGCTCGATCCAGACCGTGCAGCTTGGCGTGCATCAGCGGCTCCAGACCAAGCGCGGGCCGATCGGCCAGCGGCGGATCGTCGATTACATGACGCTCGACGCCACGACCACCTATTTCCCCGCGGCGTCACGCGATAACTTCGGCGTGCCCTGGGGCCAGGCCATGTATAACTGGCAGTGGTTCGTGGGCGACCGCACCAGCATTATCTCAACCGGCTGGTTCGACTTCTGGAAGCTCCAGGGGAGCCAGCCGCTTTCCAATAATCTGGTGCAGGGCTACAACCCGAACGGGCTGACGATCGTCACGACGGGCGTTTCGCTCAGCCGGCCGCCGCGGACCAATTACTTCCTGGGCTACTCGATCATCGACACGGGTCCGATTCACACATCCGCGCTCAATGCCTCGATCAGCTATTGGCTAAGCCCCAAGTGGTATGCTACGTATTCAACTTCGTACGATTTTGGCGACGCCATCCTGCTGGCGTCGATGTTTTCGTTCACACGGATTGGCGCGGACTATCTGACAACGCTGGGATTGTCGGTGGATCCGCAGCGAGGAAGCTACATGGCAGCGATCCAGATCACGCCCAGGATGGGGGGTGGCACGCGGGTGGGCTCGGGCATGAGCTCGCTTGACACGCGCTATGCCCCGACCCAGTGATCGCCGATCGCCACGACGGAACGCGAACAGCCATGAACGAGCCAGCCGGCACAGGCGGTGTGGAATCAGCCCAGGCACGGATGGTGCGCTGGCCGGTCGAACGCGTCCTCGACGAGCGCGACCTGCATGATCTTGAACATCCCGTCGAGCCGATCGTCCGCGCTGACGGGCTCACCACCAGGCGCAAGGCGGCAGCGGGTCTGCGCGGGCTCAAGCTGGCGGTTCGCGGTGATTCCAGCTTCTTTGCGCATTTTTATCGCGGCACCCTGCTCGCGGTGCTGGCCTCCGTGCTGGGCGTGAACGCCACGGGTTGGTGCGTGCTGGTGGTGGCGGCATGCCTGGTGCTCATCGCTGAGCTGGCTCATAGCGCTGTGGATGCACTCGCCACCGCGATCGGTCCGGCGAACGATCTCAGGCTTAAATCGGCGCGTGAGATCGCCGACGCCGGGGTGCTGGTGGCCGCGATTGGCGCGGGAATTCTGGCCGTGCTGGTGCTCCAGGGGAAGCTTGTCGAATTGATCACCGCCAGCCTCTGAGGCCTAACCTGCGTTCGCGGGGCCGGGCTGCTGGGCATGAAGCGCGGCGTGTTCGAGCTCGCTCGTGGGCCGGGTGTCGCGCCCTCGCCCCTGGGTGAGCTCGACTCGGCTCAGGTACTTGACGTTGGCGCAGTCGTCGAGCTCGCCGGTGTGGCAGGCGGATGGGTCGCGGATCACGAGCCGCACGGGACCCCCTTTTTCCTCAGGCAGCGGATCCGCGCCGATGCGGTAGACCAGAACCCCCTGGCCCTTGAGCAACGCAAGCGGAATCGAGACGTGGAAATTGTCGCGATCGGCGTGCAGGGTTGCGTGGTCGGCGGCGGGATCAGGGTCCGCCAGCGCGAGCACCGCGTCGAGCTCAACCCCTGAGCCCACCCGCGCGGGCTGAAACCGCGACACGTCTTCCACCCGCGCCTGCGCGGGCAGTTGCTCGAGCTCATCCCAGCCGAAAGAAAGCGGGCGACCGACCGAGCCTTCGATTTTGAGCGTCCAGCTTGCCATGACCTGTCTCCCTGCCCGCCTGGGTTCGCGCTCAGGCGCCCGCGTCTTGCCGCACGTTGAATTCGAGTTTCCAGCGGCGATCATCGCGCGTGCTTTGGCACCAGAGCTCGAGCGTGCCGATCTCGGTCACGCGCGAATGGAGGCTGATCGGCACGGCCTCGCCAGCGCGGCCGTCCTGCGGTTCAAGTGCGGTTTCGAGCGGCGCCAGCTCGTTGAGCTCGTCGGGATTCCAGCGGTCAAGAATGGTGCCAGGCGCGTCGCGCCGGGTGGTCGAACCCAGAAAGCGGAACGACGCCGGCTCACCCACCACCAGACCAATCTCGGCAGCGGGTACGACCGTCTCGGTTCCCTCTTCCATGCCCATGGGAACAACACAGAGCGCCTTGATGGGAGTGGGCACTCCGGGCACGGCGGGTGCGGCGGTTTCAAGCCCGACGTAATACGACCGGGCCACGCCGCCGCGGATGCGCACGCCCTTGCCCTGGCGCACGCGCCCGTAATACGCTGCGCCCCGCGCCACGGCGAGATCGAGGTCGGCGGAGGGAAGCTCCGGCACCGCGCGGCCGGCCCAGCGCGAGAGAATCGCCAGAATGCGCTCGCGGAGCTCCCTGGCCTTGAACACGCCGCCGTTGAAGAGCACCGCCGTCGGCGCCAGGGATGCGCCTCCGCCCGCCGCCGCGCCGGCGTGCTCACCCAGAAACCGCGCCTGATGCCGCGTGATCGCCGCGTCGGCGGCGAAGGGCAGGCCCAGCTCCGTAAGCCCCCCTCTACGCCCGCGGAGCGGCCGGTCGCTCGGCTCGCATTCGGGCAAGAAACCTTCGAGCAAGACCCGGTTCAGCATCTCGCGCGTTAGCTCCGTCTTGAGCGCGCCCCCGATCACACGCGCGCCTCGACCCAGCACGGCCACCGGCGCGGCGGCCTTTTTCGGTTCCGAAAACAGCGTCTCCTTCGCCGTTCGGCAGGCGTGCAATAACCCCACCCGCTGAATCGGATCGAGCCCCTCCATGCCGCGGGGCAAGGTCTCGGCCGCGGCGTAGGCGAGCGCAAGGTCCATGTTGTCGCCGCCAAGCAGGATGTGCTCCCCCACCGCCAGCCGCTCGAGGGCAAGGTCGCCGTCCTGGTCCGCCACGGCGATCAGCGTGAAGTCGGTCGTGCCGCCGCCGACATCGCACACCAGGATCACATCGCCAACCTTCACCTGCTTGCGCCAGCCGTCTCCATGGGCGGCGAGCCAGGCGTAGAACGCCGCCTGGGGCTCTTCGAGCAGGACCACATTCTTGAAGCCGGCATCGTTCGCCGCCGCGATCGTGAGCTCGCGGGCGATGGCGTCAAACGACGCGGGAACGGTGAGCAAAACATCCTGATGCTCGAGCCGATCCTTGCTCGACTTGCCGGCGATCCGGGTGTTCCAGGCGTCCCGCAGATGCTCCAGATAGGCGGCCGAGGCCGCGACCGGGGAGATCCTGGCGACGCCTTCCGCCGCGGTCCAGGGCAAGATCGGCCCGCGGCGATCAACTCCCGCATGCGAGAGCCAGCTTTTCGCCGAGCTCACCAGCCGTCCCGGCGCCCGGGCGCCTTGGTCGCGGGCGAAGACCCCCACGAATCGCTCGCGGGACGCCTTCCAGGGTAGCTCAAGCGCATCGGCCGCGAACTCATCCGCCGCCGGCAGATAGAGAAACGACGGCAAAAGCGGCCGATCGCCCGCCTCCCCGGCCGCCACAAGCTGCGGCACTTCCAGGATCGATATCGCCGCCGCCGCGTCCTCGTCCGGCGAAAGGGCGCCGTAGGCAAGCGCACAGTTCGTGGTGCCGAGATCGAGTCCCACTGTGTAGCGTGTCATCGGTCGTTCGCTCGGAGCCCAAATTGGACGGGAGGCGCCGGGGCATCGACATGCCAGCCAGCCCGCTCGACCTCAGGAAAGCTCGACCTCCGCAGGCGCGAGCACCGGAACAGGGCCGTCCTTGCCAGATGTCTGCGGCAGCCTTGTACCTGTCACAATCCAGCCGTGGTGCTTGAGCACGCCCCGGAACGGCGGCGAACCCGCCACATTCCCCACCAGCCGGATCCGCCCCGCGTCAAATCCCGCGGGAACCGTCAACGACGATTCCTCAGCCTGGTCCACCGCGGGGGCGATCGTCAGATACTCCTCGAGCACCTTGCGGCAACGCGCATGCACATCCCGCGCGGCGGCACCAATCTGCGCATCGCTAAAACCGCCCAGGTCTTCCTTCAAAAAGTCGACCAGACGCCCTTCACGCTGCAAAATCGCCAGGATTCGCAGATCCGGCCCTTCCGTCGCCGGCCGCAAAAGCCCCTCCGCGCGGCCAGCCACCTCGGCCGCCGTCAGAATCCGCCAGAAAACCCGCAACGCAAGCCAGATTCGATTCACCGCAAAGCACCTTCACAAGCCGATCCCGCACCCCAGTACCAGGCTCGCCCCTCGGCCTTGCCAGGCGAACCAGAATCTATCAGTCTAGCGTCACCAACCGGCCCTGAAAACGCGCTTGCCGGCCCCGCCGCCGCGATCCCGCGACCCAGGCTCGATTTGCATCGCCGTCCGCCCGTGCGATATGATACAGTCAGCCCCCTGCGTTTCCCCACAAGGAAATTCAAAACGCCGTTGCCCTTTCCAGCGACCCCCATGTCAAATTTCATTACCCGTTCCCTGGGCGATTCCCTGTCACTCGTCTTTGAATCCGCGGCAGGGCTGAACGACTTCCGCAACAATACCCTCCGCGACGCACTCTACGAATTCGTGGATGAACACGAAAAGCCGTTCATTGTGGCTGATCTCGCCAGCGTCGATTATCTCTCCAGCTCCGGCGTGGCTCTGCTGCTCGGTCTCAAGCGGCGCGTGGAGTCACGCGGCGGCAAAATCGTCTACTTCAACATCCAGCCGATCGTCAAAGACCTGCTCGCGGTGATGAAACTCGATCGCTTTTTCGATCTCGCCGAAAATGAGGCCCAGGCCCTGACCATGGTCCGCCCGGTGCCTTCCGCTTAATCCGTCCCACCCATTTCCTCGTTACCCAGGATTCCCTATCTTTCCATCGCTGATGAAGATGGTTTCGAGGCGCCGCCGATTGAGATTGGCATGAAGGGATTCCGTACGGAGACGATCCTCCCCGTGGTGTTGCCGCGTGGGGTGCGATTCGGGCGGGGGCCCGTTGGCTGAATTCTACGTTGACATGGACTAGAGGGAGGGCGGCTTCGAGCAGTCGGGCCTGCCGCCACGGTTGGCGGCGCATGGGCTCACGCCACACGAGCTGCCGGGAAGGGAGTCTTCGATGAGCTTCTCACGGCGAGAGAACCGGGAGCGCGGCAGTCGTCGTCGTCGTCAGGGCCTTGCGCCCGAAATCCTCGAATCACGCGAGGTTCTTTCATCCTATCCGAGTTACCTCTCCCCCTGGCTGCCCAGCGGCCTCTTCGTCCAGAACCCGATCACCCACCAGCGCGAGCTGGTCAATCCCGAGAGCCTGATCAACCCCAATAACCCCAACAGCCCGCTGCTGGGCAATAGCGGTAAGATCGTCAGCGGCGTCGACCGGGCAGGGGATCAGTGGACGATCACCGTGCACGGGCCCGGTCGAGCGATCGTCACCGATACCACCCCCAACGACGGCGTGCTCCACGACGATATCAACACCATTCAGCTCGTGGGCACGAACCCCAAAACGACCTATGTCACCGGCAACGTGATCGCTTCGCCCACCGAGCTCACTCAGGGCACTGTCTACTTTAACGACCTCATCGCCACCTCGGGCGTGCGCTCGATCATCCTCAACGGATTCACGCTGACGGCGAATGTGTCGCCGCCCGTGACGAGCCCCACCGGCATCTACCTTTACGGCGGCGTGAAGACACTCTCGTTCCAGGACATCCAGGCGCCGATTGATACCTCGGTTTCAAGCGCGCCTTACATCATCCAGATCGGCAGCGCGAATACTCCCCTCAAGGTGAAGCCCTCGATCTATATTAATAACATCAACAATCAGGTCTACGATAGCGCGGCCGTGGCGATCCCGAGCGGCCCGGTCACCACGCCCTCCGTTGAGTTCGTCATCAACGGCGTGGTACAGAATTTCGACATCGTGTCGGCCACGCAGGGAACGGTGCCCGCGGCTTACCAGTTCGAGTTCCCCACCGTGGGCACGACAGGCAGAACGTCGCTCCAGGCCACGGCGGTCGACAACCTCAACGTGGCCGGCTCGGCCATCAACTTCACGGTCTCCCGCGCGGCCCAGCCGTTCTCCTCGGCCGCGAGCGGAATCCAGTATCTCAACAACGCCACCTTCGGCGGCAACGCCGACGCTGTCGGAATCGACGTCAACGGCCCGATCGGCTCGCTGGTCTTCGAACGCGGGCTCGGCAACCCGAGCGGCGTCTTCACCGCCGAGCAAGCCGGCACAGGGCTCCTGCTGCCCCAGACAAGCTACGGCATCCCCCAGGGTACGACAGGTTATCCCGCCAATTACCTCCTGGGCGGCACCGTCAAGGCGACCTCGATCCACAATCTCGTCGTCAAGCCGGCGAATGTGCTCGTGCAAACGCCTTCCAATCCGCTCTACGCCCAGATCTTCGCACCAGGATACCCAACCTACATCACAGTCCCCGGCTACGCACTCACCAACGCCAGCATCGTCACCTCGGGCTCGATCGATTCCGCCTCGATCTTCGGCTCGCAACTCTACAGCGAGATCAAGACGGGCTTCGATTACCCATCTTACGTGGCGGGTCTCGAGGGAACGCGTGCCGCAAGCAAGGTTCATGTCCGCAACAAGGGCGACCTGATCTCAAGCGTGATCTCGGCCACATTCCGCCCGGTGAACAACACCTACGACTCGAACGGCATCGCTGGGCCGGGCACCGTTGTGGGCGGCCTCTCAGGTACGTCGTATAACACCGAGGCCCTGACCTCGCTCAACAACAAGGGTGCTGGAATCTACGCCCGCTACAGGAAATAACCGCGACCGCGGCTTGATATACTCTGGAGCCCACTCCCGCGATTGGGCCGCCGTCCTGGCCGAGCATTCATTCCCTTCGGCCGGGGCGGCGGCCCTGCTTGTTTCCAGCAAATCACCACGCCCCAGGCCGAAACTCAGCGCCACTCCCAGGGCTGCTCTCATTCCCGCTCAACCGCCAGAGGCATGTTCTCGTCTGCCTCAGATTAGTTAAGGATTCTAGATGTGGTCTAGTGTCGATGAAAAATAGTATCGATGAAAAACCGCTCAGCGACCCCGGGGCGCACTCAGTCGCGCTCGAGTGAAAGCGTGAGACCCGGCAAGGGCGGCCCTGGTCCGATCAGCCCGGGGCGAAGTAAGCGTGCGGCTCCTCGAAATCGCAGTTGTCCAGACAATACGCCCGCTCAAAGTCACGGGTTCCCTGGGCGGTATTGCCGATCGAAAGCTCAAACTCTCCCCGCAGCCGACACCATTCGCCCTCCCAGGGACACACATGGACAGCCTCGTCGAAAAAGCGCTTCGCCTCGGTCTTGTTCCCGAGCGCGGCGTGGCACTCCGCGCAGTGGGCAAGAGCTTTTGCTTGCTCCCAGTCGATCATTCTTGAGGATTCGCCCTCTCGACCGACAAGGAATCCGCGAAGGTCCGCGAGAGTCCTCTTGAATTCACTCGGAAGCCTCAACTGGCGTGCAAGGCGAACCCGCGCCTCCGCTCGAAGGAGATGGGGGCAGACCCATTCCGGAAACTCGGCTGTGCATTCGTCCGCATCGGCCGCGGCCTGCTCCAGGTAATAGATCATGGCACTCGGCCGGTCGCGGTCCATGGACGCTCCGTCCGCAAACCTCAGATAAGCCAATGCGCGTTCGGCTAGCGCTGCCGGGTATTCGGGGACAATCTTGAGCGCGGCTGAGCATTTCTCGATCGCTGGCTGAAGCTGATCTTCCTGCCGCAACGCACCTGCCTCACGCACCAGCGCGACAGCTTGCCGAATCGGCCCGAGCTTTTCCTCCTGAAGCCATTCCTTCGGTGGAAAATCCACCGGCTTTCCCTCCTCGGAACCCTCGAAGCGTAGACCGTGAAACCAGCAAAGCTCCCGAATCCGATTCGCATGGATTCCATAGGCGGTCATGGCCACGTCGCCCAGGACGCGGCCATTCTCCAGCACAATCGGCGCTCCGCTCTGGCCCCCAACCTCGGATCCCGATTCCTGAAGATAGATCGTGCTCAAGCGATTCCAGGGTACGTCCGCTCGGTGTCCTGCATCCGTCACGGACTCCAGAACCCGCGTCTCCGCCGTGGAAGCATGAGGCTCCGGTCCTCTCGGCCAGTCGGGTCGGAGCGCACCTGGAAAACCCTCGATCACGACCCTGTCGCCTGGGGCCGCGACCTCTCTTTCGGAGACGAGCTGGAACGGATCGGGAAGGGCGCCATCGCCGGCGAGTTCCAGGACCGCAACGTCGGGGCTGTGGTAGGCTGGCATGCCATCCGTCGCTTCCATTGACCTCCTGTAGAGCCTGTGGTCGAAGCGTCTTACGAGCGCTGGGTGATACCAGACGCGCTTGATTGAGTATCTCTGGCCGTTCGAAAGGCAGGCTTTGATCCCGCCCTCCGTCGTGTAAAGCTGGTCGGCCACGTGCGCGGCGGTAACGACCAGGCGCTTTCGGGAATCGAGTACGAAACCTGTACCGTGTCCCCCGTTCTCATTGTACAGCAAGACGATGCCCGGAGACGGAGGGAGCAGTGATCTTACGGACGGATCGGGATCAGTCTTCGCGCCTTGCTGTTGTACTTGCTGGATTTCGCCGGCGTGACCAGGCAAACCGATCGCAAGTAACATGAGAAGAGGGAGCAAAAGCACGCGCGGAGCCTTACCCGGAGGACGTGAAACGGCCGGCATCCCTACGCGTGAAAGGATCAAGGCATGAAGATGAGTTGGTATCATGCGGTCGGTCCTGTCCGGCGGATGCGAAAGGATCGTTGTGACGACCGGCGCGAGGGAAAGCCGGACTGCTCTGGTCTATGAGGAAGCCCGCGAGGACCAGGCGACAACCGCGCCCCAGGCGCCCGTGAACGAACGCCGCGCTGGAGTGGGCCTGGGTTGCCGCGAGGTCTGGGCGGCTTCTCGGCACTCTCACGTTTCAAGCTGAAATCCACGATTAGACTCGAGCCTTTGTGCAGCGTCCCAGTCGTTAGGTCATTGGACACCGTACCAGTTCGGTTGTCAAACGGGTCGTGGACGTAACTCTCCGATTCCAGCACAGTGCCCGATGCGCTCTTCTCGACCGCGCTCGTCAACCGACCCCGGAAATCATACGTATACGGCCACGCGTCCCCGGTCGACGTCTGCGTGGCCGTGAGCATGTTCCCGGCCCTGTCCGGATCCAGTCCTTGCGGTGTTCGTAATCGCGACCGGAATCAGGATCGAAGCGGCAGAGGTAGGCCCGTCGGACGCACCGTGCGATGCAGTGGTAGAACCCGGCCTGCTCGGCGGTGACAATTTCGTGACGCGGACAGGCAGGTAGGAGGGGTTCCCGATGTCGAATTCGCCAAGGCCGAATCAGTGGTCATAGAGCCAGTAGTGGACAGAGTGTCAACGAGCGAAAATGAAGTCAACAAACGATCGGGTGAAATGTTTTGACTTCCCCAGCCAGTTCCTTGGGTGCCTTCTTCTGCTGTGTTGTTCCTTGGGCGTCTTCTTCTGGCTCTCAATCTGGGTCTGCTAGAAAATCCTCCCAGAATACTGGGTCTGCTAGAAGCTCCTCCTCAGTCACGGGAGCTGGTGCCTTAAGAAGTTCCCAGAAATATTCTTCGAAATATTCGCGCGACTTCCTCCTTCTCTCGCTTTCCTCGGCCAAGGTACCTTCGTTGAGGCAGAGAGACTCAGTTCCATGCGTGATTGCAACAAGGAATCTCGATCGCCAATCTTTTTGTTGGAGAACGGGGGGCCAGGGCGATTGCACCATTAACCCCTATCCCATAAGCACTTTCTCGAGGTAACTGTCATCCCATCCCGCGCTCAGACGTTTGTTCTTGACGCCGACCTTGGCCGTTTTCTCGTTCTTCAGCAGGCTGATCGCCGCACGA
>DAIDHX010000210.1 GCA_027451885.1 Planctomycetales bacterium | reverse complement strand
GCCGCCTTTTCCTGGCCCGCGACCGTGCTCGCGAGCGGTTTCGTGCTTTATCAGCCCACGCTCGACATTCTGCAGCATCGGCTGATCGCGCATCACAGCCGCACGTTCGATTCGCACGGCGATCTGCGCTCGGATCTGCTCGACCAGCTCGAGCTCGAGCGGCGCAAGAGCGAGGGGGTTCGATGATGCCGTGGCCTGGCCCCTTGATCGCGGATGCGCGGCCGGCTGGCCCAGCGTGGAAGTCCGCGTGCGCGCTCGCGGTCATTTTGATCGTGGCCGCGGCGCTGCGGTTCAGCATGATCGGGCGTCTGAGCTTCTGGTACGACGAGGTTGTGACCATGCGGCTGGCAACCGCCCCCACCCCCGCGGTGCTGATCGATCGCCTCTTCAAGATCGATGCCGCGCGCGCGCCATTGCAACCGCTTTTGCTCGCGGGCTGGCTCCGCATCCTGGGCGATTCTGAGGCCGCGGCACGCGCCTTTTCGGCCGTGTGCGACCTGATCACGATCGGCCTGGTTTTCCGCATCGGCGCACGCGCGTTTGGCGGGCTGGCTGGGCTCTGGGCCGCGTGGCTTTGCGCCACGTCCCCCGTGCTCGTCGTCTACGCGCAGGAGGCGCGGATGTATTCCGCGTTCGTGCTCGCCGTCACCGCCGGCTGGGCGTTTCTGCTCGAGCTCCTCCAAAAAAGTACACGGCCCCGCCTTTGCGGTTATGTGCTCGCCTGCATTGCACTGGTCTACACGCACCCGCTGGGGCTGATCATGGCGGGCGTCATCGCTTGCGGATCGCTCCTGGGCGCCCGCGCGGCGTTTGGCGGCATCCCACGGTGGCTCTTCGCGCACGCGGTCATCCTGCTCGGCTGCCTGCCCTGGCTGCGCTTTTATCTCGATCACGCGCCCGAGTCGGTCACCGAGAAACAGTCGGTCGTGATGCTGCTGGGAACGCCGATCGCGTACACAGGGGGGATCTTCCTGCTGCTGGCCGTGCTCTGGCTGGTGATCATCTGGGGCGCCTGGCGGTTCCTGGCCGACACTCCCCTCCAACCGCCCGGCCAGATCAACCAGGCGCGTGTGCTCACGCTGGTGCTCGTTGCACTCTGGGCGCTGTTGCCGCCGATCCTGCTCTACCTTTATTCGCTGCTCGCCCACCCGGTCTTCGGGCCGCAGCGTTATACAATCACAAGTGCACCTGCGTATCTTTTGATGCTTGGTCTTGGTCTGGCGCGGCTGCCGCGGATTCCGCGTGCTGTGCTGGCGCTGGTTCTGGTTGCGGCGTCGGGGTTCTTTCTGCTCCGCACGGCGTATGACCCTGAGCGCAAGGCGGACTGGCGCGGGTTCGCGGTTCGCATGGGGCCGCGGGCGCGTCCGGGGGAGACGCTGGCGCTCATTTGCTCGAACAATCCGGGGCGCAACTTCGAGGCGGAAACGGCAGCCTGGTATCTCGAACGGCTCTGCCGGGTCGCGCCGCTCGAGCAGGCGGAGCAGGTGCTCGCGGAGAGGCGCTGGGATCTCGTGTACCTGATCGAGCCCGCGCGGCATGGGGCGGGGCTTGGGCTTGCGCCTGGGGCGATCGCCGGCTACCGGTTCGAGGTTGAACCGGAGCCTGGGCCGGCGGGGCTGAGGGTTTATCGGGGTTTGCGTTCAGGCGAAGCCGTGCCTGGATCGGCTTCGAGCACGGGAAATGCCAGGCGGTCGAGGTCCTCGCTTGAGGCCGTGCGGACATTGGCGAGGGCCTTTTGGGTTGCCGCGCCGATGGTCAGGCTCTTCTGTTTGAGATCCGCGCCGAGGTCGCCCAGTCCCAGGGCCTCGACGATCTGGAACGCGGCTGTGATCTGGGGGTCGCCGGCAAGTGCCTGCTGTGCTCCCTGGGCGAGATCGCTGCCGCGCACGGTCGAGGTTCGGGAGCCGGCGGGCACCCAGCGCTCGCGTGCCTGGCGCACCCAGAGGGTCGATTCCACCGTGGCTGAGTCGAGTGTGGGTGCGATCTCGAGCCGGGTGACGACGGCTCCCGCGCCTCCCGCGGCCTCGATCGCGCGGAATTGCTTGACGAGCGGGTCCTCGGCTGGAGTGGGGTCGAGATCGAGCAGGCGCTTGATTTCGGAGAGAGCCGACGTGAGGCCGAGTCCCGCGGGCGCCTGGCCGTCCGCGTTTTCGGGGAAGACCATGTTCTGGTATCGCACGAAGCGCCGGCCGGGATCGACCGCGATCTCCGTGGCGGCCCTGCGCGCGAGCCAGGCGAGCTCGGGCTCCGGCATGGGCGGCATCATGCGGTCGAGCGCGGGCAGGCCCTTCGCCTGGGGATCGACCAGTAGTCCGCGCGACTCAAGCCCCCCCTTGAGCTCCTCGAACCGCGATTTTTCCGGATCGGGAAGCTCCGCCAGCCAGGCGAGCGCGAGTGCCCTGCGCTTTGGATCCGCAGCGCGGTCGAGCGCTCGGATTTCGCTCCGCCCCAGGTGGATCGCCATCAGCGGCGAGCTCGACGCGGCCTTCGGATCCGCCAGCCGTTTGAGCTCGGCGTCGAGCCAGGTCGAGATCTTGTCGTCGCGTGCCGCGCCCGCGGCCTGCCGGGTCGCTGCGCGTTCCTTGCGCCAGGCTTCCAGCCGCCGCCGCCGTTCCGTGATCGCCTGCCGGCCCGAACGTTCCGCGATCGGCTCGTACCGCGCTGCGAGCTTGGGGAGTGTCGACCGCAGCCAATCGCGCCGCACCAGAAGATCCACTCCCGCACGCTGACCCGATCCCGTGACCGCCGCCAGCCCAAGCAGTGTCGATCCGTCGCGCAAGGTCACTCGATCCGCCGTGGTTTCCTGTCCCCACACCGGCGAGCCCGCCACCAAACCAAGCACCAGGAGAAGCCGGAATCGCATGCTCCACTCCCCTTCCTCGTGTGCGCAAACGGTGCTGCCTTGCCGTCGCTCGCTTCCTTCTTATTACGTTATCATGAGCACGGCCGTGTCGCTCATGTCCCTTTTCGTCATGTCAGGAGAGCCCGCCCGTTGATTGGCATTGGCCATAAGACCGGTTCTTGCACGCCAGGGCCGCGCAGGGCGTCCGCGATCATCCCGCTCACCGAGGCGGCGTTCCTGGCTCGTTTTGACGAGGAGAGCCTGGCTGCGCGGTGGGCGGCGGAGCTGCGTGAGCAAGCGTGGGCGGGCGTGGTCGACGTCGTGGCCGCGTATCGCGATGTCGCGGTTTTTGCTGACCCAGAGACGGTCAACCTGGACGCGCTCAAGCGCGAACTCGCCCAGCTTCAGGCGCCTGAACGCGGCGATACGCTCGGCCGCACGCACGAGATTCCTGTACTCTACGATGGCCCGGATCTGGTGGAGACCGCGCAATTGCTCGGGCTTGAGCCGCGCGAGGTCGTGTCGCTCCATGGCGCAGCGCCCTATCGGGTTTTCGCGCTCGGTTTTCTGCCTGGCTTTCCCTATGCGGGCTGGCTTCGGGCTCCGCTGGCGGGTCTACCCAGGCGAGAGCCGCCGCGCACGCGGGTGCCGGCTGGATCGGTTGCGATCGCGGGCCGCCAGACGGGCATCTATCCCGCCCGATCACCCGGCGGCTGGCGAATCCTGGGCCGAACGCCGCTCGTGATCGCCGACCTGGCAACGGCTTACTTCCCAATCGCACCCGGCGACCAGCTTCGGTTCGTTCCCATCGACGTCCAGGAATATGAGGCTCGGCGGCATGAGCGACTCTGAACCCAGACGCGCCATCGACCTGAACGCCGACCTCGGCGAAGGCTGCGCGAACGACAGCGCGCTCGTGCGGCTTGTCACCTCTGCCAGCCTGAGCTGTGGAGCGCATGCGGGATCAGCCGAGGTCATTGTGCCCACTGCACGGCTGGCGGTGGAATGCGGGGTGGTTGTGGGGGCGCATCCTGGTTACGCCGATCGCGCGCATTTTGGCCGCAAGCCGCACGCGCTGAGCGAGTCTGAAGCGGAGGACCTCATTCTTGAACAGGTGAACGATCTGATATGTATGATTGCTGGAACGCCGGCACGAGTCCGCTATGTCAAGCCTCATGGCGCGCTTTACAACCAGGCCCAGCGCGAGGCGGCGATCGCCCGCGGGATCGCGTCGGCCTGCCGCGCGCTCGGCTTGCCGCTGCTTGGTCAGCCGGGCTCGGCGGCCGAGACTGCCGCGCGCGGCCTGGGTGTGAGGTACATCGCGGAGGGTTTCCCTGATCGCCGCATGGGTGCGGACGGCTTGCTTGTGCCCCGCGAAGAGCCAGGGGCGGTGCTCGCAAGCGCTGCCGAGGTGCGGGCGAACGTGGCGCGGCTGCTCGACGATCCCCGCCTGGCGACGCTCTGCATCCATGGCGATGATCCCCGCGCGGTGGCCAACGCCGAGCTCGTGCGTACCGCGATCCGGGAGCGAGGCGCAGGGATCTGTCCATTTTTGGAACCGTGACACGATGGGCCTTCAAGTGATCGATCCCGGTCTGTGCGCCAGCGTTCAGGATCGCGGCCGGATCGGCCATGCCCGTTATGGCGTCCCGCGCGGGGGTGCGTTCGACGCGCGCTCCGCGGGGATCGCAAACGCGCTGGTGGCCAACATGCCCGAGGCCGCCGTGCTCGAGCACACCCTCACCGCCGGGGTCTACGAGGCCAGGCATGCACTTGCGCTCGCGGCGGCGGGCGCAAGCGGCACACTCACGATACGCCAGGGCCAGACCGCCATCCGAATTCTCGAGCCCCCCGTGGCATTCACGCTCGAGGCTGGGAGCCGGCTCACGCTCGCGCCTCGCCTCGCAGGCGCACGGATCTACCTGGCCGTGCGCGGAGGCTGGCAGACCCCGCTCGTGCTCGGCAGCCGCGCGTCCGAGGACCGGCTCGAGCCCGGCGACCTGCTCCCCGCCGCGCAGGGCTCAACCGCGCTCAAACGCCCGCGCCCGCCGCGAACACAGGTACCGTTCGATCATCCGCTCCGCGTCCTGCCAGGCCCTGATGATCCCGCAGGCGCCTGGCTTCAAGCAATCGGCGCCACGGCCTTTCATGTCAGCCCCCAGTCCAGCCGCATGGGCCTCCGGCTGGAAGGACCGGCCTTCCCTCTCATGCGTGATCCTGCGCGGCTTTCGTCCCCGGTCGCCCCGGGCGCCATCCAGCTCGCGGGCGATACACCCATCGTGCTCGGCGTCGCCTGCGGTACCATGGGCGGCTACCCGCACGTGGCCCAGGTCATCTCCGCTGACTTGCATCGTCTCGGCCAGCTTCGACCCGCCCAGACGGTCACGTTTGAACCTGTCTCGCTCCACGAGGCACGAACGCTTGACCGCGAAACGCGGGCGAATTTACGGGAATTGCTGGCCCGGCTCATGGTGGCCAGTTCCGCTAGTTAGCCTGGTTTCGCTGGTCGCGGCCGGGTAAACGTGTTTTGACCTTGTCGACCAGAGCGGGTTCGGTTAAGAGCTTGTCCACTTGCATTTCTTGTTGCCGCACGGAAGCGTGGCGATCCCAAGGGAGCTGGGCGACGATCCGCCCAGGCTGGGAGCGGTCTGATGTCGCTTGATCGCCCAGTTCGGCGTTGGATCTACCTCGTTGCGCAGGCCACGGCCTGGCTGGCGCTGACGGGGTGCCTGCGCTCAACGAGTCTGCGGTCGAAGACCGTCGACAGGCCGCCGCCGGAGCCTGCACATGCGCAGGCCGAGACCGCGGCGATCCCGCCCCCAAAGCCGGCGGCGGAACGCAACGCCCTGGTCATCGAGCCCGCGCCCGTCGATCCCCGGTCTCTGCCTCCGCTGCCTCCTTCGATCACGACACCTGCCCCCCTGGAGCTCTCGGCCGCGCCCCCGGCAAAGCCTGCGCCCGCCCAGGCGCCTGCTGCCTCAGCCACGCCCTTGCTCGATGCCGCACTCGAGCGCGTCGAGGCCGTGAACCGCGAACGCACCCTCCTGCGCCAGTCGGAATCCGGCCCCCCGGGTGTGAGCAAGGCAGAAGACTCGACCGGGCGCTCGCACACGAAACCGACCGCGAATCCGGGCAGTGAGCCGGCCACCGAGCTCGTCTCGCGAGCCCCCGACCCGTTGCCTGACCTGGCGCCTGTCCCGGCAGAATCCGCCCGGGCGGATTCATCCGTTCGCGAGGGCGTCTCGGTTCGCGAGGGCGCGCCCGCCGATGAGCCCAAACCGGCTCCCCGGGACGGCGGCCCAATCGGCAAGGACGCGCCCGCCGACGAGCCAGATTCTCATCCCGGTGAGGGAACACCCGCTGCCGAGCCGCGCCCGTTCCCGGTCTCGCCCGTGCCCGACGCGAGCACGGAACCAACGCCTTCAGCGGCTGTACCAACAACCCCTGCACTCAAGATCACGGACGTCCGCCTCTGCCGCAGAGTGGACGGCTTCGGCCAGATCACTCCCATGGATGCCGCGCTTAAGCCCGGGTCGCTGGCACTTGTATATTGCGAGCTCGAGGGCATGGTCTACGAGGCCCGAGGCTCGGATTTCGTCTCCCGGGTCTCGTCGCGAATCGAGCTCAGACGACCCGGCGGCGACGAGGTTGTCTGGCAGCGCGACCTGGGCCTCGCCGAGGATATCTGCCGCCGCGAGCGGCAAGACTATTACGTGAGCTACCGCATCCTGTTGCCAGGCAGTATTGCCCCGGGGAACTACGTGCTGCGGCTGATTCAGACCGATCAGGCCAGCCAGGCGAGCGCATCGTCGGATCTGGCGGTGACTGTCACGCGGTAAGGCGGTGCGCAGTACATTTGATTATGGGCATTCTGCGCGCTTGCCAACGGCCGAGCGGCCGAAGACAATGCACCTAATCGACCATGATTTTCCTCCCGTGATGGGGACAAGAGCATGTCCAAGGCGCCTGCACTCTGGAGACGATCGCGCGCTTTCGCGCTCGGCCTGGCCCTTGTGGCGGTCCTGGAATCGCAGATCGGGCTGAGCGAGGCAAGGGCGGCCTGGCAAGAGCAGCAGGATGCGCCGGCCAAGGGTGCGACAGCCAGATCCGCCAGCGCGGCGAAGAAGAAGGCCGCCCAGAAGTCCGCTCGCAAGAAGGGGCGTGCCGCGCAAAAGGCCGAGTCCGCTCCGGAACCGGCCGCCGCAACCACCCCAGCGCCCGCGGGATCGCTCAAGTTCTCTCAGGACGTCGCGCCGATCCTGGTCGCGAATTGCACCGGCTGCCACAGCGGCAACGGCGTCGGTCTACGGCGGGGCAAGCTCGATCTCTCCACCTTCGAGAAAATCCAGGCCGGCACTCCCGGGCACAAGATCTTCGTTCCCGGCAAGCCCGATGAAAGCCACCTTGTCCTGCGGGTCAATGGCGAGGAAACCCCGCGCATGCCCCAGGGCGCCAATAACCAGCTCTCGGACGAAGCGGTCTCCAGAATCGCCCAGTGGGTGAAGGAAGGCGCGCGGCTCGACGCCGGCATCGATCCCAGGGCCAAGCTGGAATCGTACGCCTCAAGCCCCGAGCAACTGAGGCGCAAGCAAATCATGGCCATGGCTCCCGCCGAGCGCGACAAGAAGGTCGAGGAGGCCGCCCGGGCACGCTTCAAGCAAGCGAATCCCAAGCTCACGCCGACCGCGGTTTCGAGCGATCACTTCATGGTGGTCTCCAATCTGCCCGAGGATCGTGTCAAGACGCTCGAAAAGACGCTCGAGGTGAGCTATGCCCAGCTCAAGCGCCTGCTCGGCCGTGGAGCTTATGATCCGGTTGAGAAGATCGGCGTCTACGTCTTCCTCGAGAAGGCGGATTTTGTGGAGTTTGTGCGCTCGGTCGAGGGTCGTGATGTGTCTTCCGAGCAGGAAGCAACGGCCCGGATTGGGATGCCGCAACCCTATATCGCCGCCTATGATCCGCTGGGCGGGCGCAAGGAAGAACCGGCACCCAAGAAGGCGGGGCGGTCTCGCAAGCGCGGGCAGACCTCCGGTGAAGGTTCGCAGACGCGCACGCTGGCCGGGCTGACGATCGAAGCTCTCGGCGAGGGGCTGGTGTCCGCCTCCGGCAAGGCCCCGCGCTGGCTCGCCACCGGCCTGGGAGCCTATATCGCGTCACTGCACGAACCCCGCAACGCCTACTATCAACGCATTCGCCAAACTGCGTTTGAAAACTACAGCGGCGGCTGGGAGAGCAAGTCGGTCGAGGCACTTGGCGGCACCGATCAGACGACCGCCGCCGATATCCAGGCCGTCGGCTTCGCGCTCGTTGAGTGGATCATGACGACTCAGTTGCGCCAGGGATTCCCTGTCTTTGTGGCACGCATGCTCGAGGGCCAGGGCCAGCTCGATGAGGCTCTCCGGAGCGCGTATCAGTCCACCCGTGAACAGTTCCTGAAGGTCGCAGGGGATTGGATCGCCGGCAGCTACGGCCGATTACGATAAGCTCTCCGTGAGTGCTCGACCCGGTCTGGACATGGGGTGATTTACCGGAGCGTCTGGGCCGGGGCCTGTTCTCGCAGCCAGGCGGGGCGGTGGTATACTCTGGGCGTGTGTTGTTTCTCAACGAAATGCTTGATACGACACGCGTGACTTGATACGCTGCATTGTACGATGGCATTTCCGAACTCGATCGCTGTGATTGGTCGTGGGGTAAGATGAAGAACCGGGCGCGTGTTCAACTCGCGGGTCCCTGGCTTGGGGCGATTATCTCGCTCGCGGCTGTGGTGATCCTTTCGCCCGCGACGGCCCGTGCCGGCTGCACCGCTCATCTTGTGACTTCACGATCGCACTCGATTGGTGAGCGTGCTCATCTGGAGTTCCTTGATCCAGCCGGAGCGACCAGCCAGTCGCCTCACGATCGCAAGGCACCCTGCACGGGGGCGTTTTGCTCGGGAAATCCTGCTATTCCCTCCCCTACCTTGCCCAATCTTGCCGCCGCGGGGTTGTTTCAGTGGGCGCTGGCATCACTGCCGCTTCTGCCGCCGGCGCCTGGCTTCCGCTCCCTGGAGCAAGCAGGGTCGCACTGCCATCCCCTTCATCTCGCCTGCTCGATCTTTCACCCTCCCCGCTCGCACGTGGCGATCTGATGATCCTGGGCTGTACTCTTGCGCGGCGCTCCGTCGCGCCATACGCTTGATCTCGCTGGCCATTCGAGTAAGGTCGCGCCTGCGCTTCTGGACCATCTTACCAGGTGGTTGCCGCGCTCGCGTGGTTCTTACCTGCACATGTATGCCCTGATTTATACCTGATCGTCGTGAGCGTTTTCGCGGCATGATCCAGATCGCCGCGCCGCGGTCGCGGTGCGCGAACTTACTTGCATCATTCCTGTAAGATCGAGAGGGAGAGTCTTCATGCGTACGTCTTCCAGGCTTCGTGCCTTTACGTTGATTGAGCTTCTGGTGGTGATCGCGATCATCGCCGTTCTGATCGCGCTTTTATTGCCCGCGGTGCAAGGCGCCCGCGAGGCCGCCAGGCGCATGCAGTGCATCAACAATCTCAAGCAGATTGGACTCGCGGCGCACAATTACCACGATCGCGTCGGCGTCTTCCCCGGCGCGGAACTGGCCTACAACGTCACCGGCTTCTCCGCGCTCACTCACATGCTGAGCTCGATGGAGCAGAACAACGTCTATAACTCGATCAACTTCTCGTTGCAGTACGGCGATCCCAGCAACAACACCGCCCTCAGCACGCGGGTCTCCACCTTCATGTGCCCTTCCGAGGTGGGCGATACTCACCCCGAATACGGTGGTCAGACCAATTACATGGCCGACATGGGAAGCTGGATCGTCTGGATGTCCGCCTCGGGCCCAAACGCTGGCATGATGCCCCCCAACGGCGTGTTCTATGGCAATAGTGCAACTCGTATCGCGGCAGTGACCGATGGGCTGTCGAATACCGGGCTCTTCTGCGAACGGATTCTGGCCGACTTCACCACTGGGTCGGTGAGCCCGATCGGCGATGTTTTCTTCTCCCCCGCCGCGCCGACGACCATTGCCGATGCTATCCAGGCGTGCCAGGCCGTCGATATCTACAGCCCAGCGAGCCAGTTTCCGCTCTTCATGGGCGCACCCTGGATCAACGGCCAGCACGTCTTTCTGCACGTCACGCCGCCCAACAGCCGTTCGTGCGGCTTCTTTCTCGCGCTTCGCGCCGTGATGCCTGCCTCGAGCTATCACCCAGGCGGCGTGAATCTTCTGCTTGGGGACGGCTCAGTGCGCTTTGTCAAGAACACGATCAACCTGACGACCTGGCAGGCGCTTGGCACGCGTGCTGGGGGCGAGGTCATCAGCGCGGATTCGCTCTAATCCAAGGATCCACGACCCATGACGTTCGCACTGTCAGGCCGCATTCGCGGGGCGCTGGGGTCGATCCCCCAGCGCCTCGGGCTTCTGCTGGTGTTTTGCCTCCTCGCGGCGGGTTGCGCGCGTGTGAGCCGGTCCGCGGCCGACCCCGCGCAGGCCCGGCAAGCACTTGAGACCACCCTGGCCGGCTGGAAGAAGGGAGACGCGCCGGCTGCTCTCAAGGACGGCTCGCCTTCGATCATCGCCCAGGATCTCGACTGGCTCTCGGGCTTGAAGCTCGTGGCCTACGAGATCACGGGCGACGGCAAGGCAATGGAAGCCAGTCTCTACATGCCCGTGAAGCTCACGCTCAAGCTGCCAAACGGGAAACAGGTCGAAAAGAACGTGACCTACGTGGTCGAGACCAGCCCTTATCTGTCTGTCTTCCGGGCGCTGAGGTGACCGCGCTTCAGGCACGCGAAAACAAGTGAGAACATGTGATGAATTGGTGGATTGCGGGGTTCTGTGGCGGCCTGGTCGCCGGGCCGTTGTCGGCGGGAGTTCGAGGCGATGAGCCGACCCGGGGGCGCGGGCTGCCGCCAGTG
>DAIDHX010000209.1 GCA_027451885.1 Planctomycetales bacterium | reverse complement strand
GTGGGCCTCGCCCCTGGCGCGGATGGTTTCAAGATAGGGGACCTTGGGCGCTTTGAGGGTGAGGTTACATCGATTTCGAACAACACAAGTTCCCCTATCCTGGACATGCAAAGTCAGTATGGGGAGCGCGATCGGTTGGACCTCCAGGCCGACGCCGCGACGCTGGAAAAAACCGAAGCCACCGCGTCTGTTCCGAGCGAAGCCACCGCGTCTGTTCCGAGCGAAGCCACCGCGGTTTTGCGAAGCGAACCCAACGACCCTGAAAACGCGTCGCAGGCCGTTACTGAGAAAGAGCTTGCGTCGAGTGTGAGTGACACGATTCCGGCCGGTTCCAGGCGTACTGAGAACGCTGGGCGGGCGCAGGAGCGGGACGACTCGGCGGAGGCCAGGGAGCGGAAGAAGCGGAAGGAAGAACGCCGGCGGCAGAAAGAGAGCAGGCGGAAGAACCGGCGGCGGTGAGCCGTTAAGACCGATGGCGTTGAGTCGGGTCGACCGGCGGCGTTGAGCCGTTAAGACCGATGGCGTTGAGTCGGGTCGACCTGCGGCGTTGAGCCGGTAACCGGTCGCGGGGCTCAGCCGTGCGGCTCGGCGGCCAGAGGCTCAACCGCGAGCCTCCGAGGTCAGAGACTCAGCAGTCGGCGGTCGGCGGTTTGGTTGTGAGCGGGTGAATCCCGCGGGAGTTCCTTGGCAATATGGCGGTTGGTGGCGGCGGCCCGCGGTTGGCACCCGCGGGCCGAGGGGGGGCGCGCCCGCGGTGCGCGCGGGCCATTGCTCAACCGGCCATGGGGTGGTGGTGCGGTATGGCCTGGGTTGCGAATTCGCCAATTCAGGGGTTGATTTGCTATGCTCGAGGACCAGGGAGACAAAAGCGCACCGGGTGTGTGCGTTGGGATGGTTCTGGGGTCAGGGTGAGAGCCGTGGGTTGATGGCTGAGTCGAGTCGCAAAACCTGGGTACGCGCGGCGGCGGGTGCATCGCTGCTGGTGTGCGCCTTCGCGGCGGTTTATGCCGCTCGCGGCTGGATGCCGGGGGGGCTCAGGTCGACGTCGAGCCGGATCGCGGAGGCTCAAGGGGCGTATGAGCAGGGGAATTATGAGCGTGCGTCTGAGCTGGCCCGCTCTGTGGCCCGGGACCATCGCGACAATGTCGACGCGCTGAGGCTGGTTGCGCGGACGGCCGCCCGGTTGGGGAGGGATTCGACGTCGAGCTCCATCTATTCCGACCGGCTGAAGGGGAAGCCGCTGGAGGCGGAGGATTACTTTGTGGTCGGGCTTGGGATGGCCCGCGCGGGGCGATTTGACAGCGCACTTGAGCTGTTCATGAAGGCGGAGGCAGCGGGCCCGCCCACGGCGGAATTGCTTGAGCACGTTGCGCGGCTGTCTGCTCGGCAGCATCGGCTGGATCAGGCCTCGGCGGCTGCCAGGCGGCTGGCCGCGCAGCCAGGCTGGGAGGCGCGGGGGTTTTTGCTCGACGGCGAGATCCGCTCGCTACTGGATGATCCACCGGGCACGGTTGAAGCGCTCAGGCGGGGGCTCAAGCTGGATCCCGAGGCTCGGGGCGCGACGTTTGCTCCCAGCCATTTTGAGAAGCTGCTCGCGCGGGGCTTGCTGCGGCTGGGCAGGCCGGCGGAAGCGGTCGAGCCGCTGCAACGGGTGCTCGGGGCGGGTGCGGACCCGGAGGCGGACTGGCTGCTCAGCCGGGCGTATCTGGGGCTGGGCAAGTTTGCTGAGGCCGCAAGCGCAATCGCAAGCGCGGCGGGGTATCGGGCGAGTCATCCGGCCGAGCTCGAGCCCAGCCCGTATGTGGGCGAGGCGCGATGCACCAGTTGCCACGCGGCGATCGCGCGCAACCACGCCGGGTCGCGGCACGCACGGACGTTTCAACGCGGCAAGGATTTGCTGGCGCTTGAGCTCCCCGCTCAGCCGCTGCCTGATCCTGACGAGCCCCGGGTCACGCACGCGGTCATTCGCAAGGGGGATGCGCTTGAGCTGGAATCGAAGATCGACGGCAAGGTCTACGACGCGGTGGTGCGGTATGCGTTCGGTTTGCCGGATCATTATGTGTCGATGATTGCCGAGAGCAAGGACGGCGTGTACCGGGCGCTTCGGCTTTCGCACTATCACCGGCCGGATGGGTCAGGCTGGGGGCGCACGGCTGGTGATTTGCCGGGTGAGGATCGGCTCGAGAACCTGCGCGGGGAGCCGATCGACGTGCGCGACGGCGTGGTGCGCTGCCTGTATTGCCACACCACCGACCCGCGCGCGTTCCGCGAACCGCCGCCGCCGGAAGGGCGTGGGGCCGCGTTCGAGGATCGCGGGATCGGCTGCGAGCGCTGTCACGGCCCGGGGGCGAATCACCTGGCGGCGGTGAAGGGGGGGCTTGAAGACAGGGCGATCGTGACCGCCCGGGCCACGCTGCCGGACGTGGCCAACGACCAGTGCATTCAGTGCCACATCACCGGCGTGCGCAAGGAAATCGAGGCCAATCCCGAGGATCCCAAATATGTGCGCTCGACTGGCGTGACGATGTCGCTTTCGCGGTGTTATCTTGAGAGCAAGGGGGCGCTTACCTGCCTTACCTGCCACGACCCGCACAGGGACGACGACCACGCCCCGGCCGGGCACGAGGCGAAGTGCCTGGGATGCCATCTGGGCTCAAGCGCCAGGCAAAAGGGGGCCGAGCTCGAGGTCAGGGCGCGGCAATGCAAGGTGAACCCGAAGTCGGGCTGCCTGGATTGCCACATGCCCAAGGTGCCGGTGCCGGTCCTGCGCACGTCACTTACGGATCATTATATTCGAATTCGCAAATCCAAGACGGAGCGTTAGCGCGGATGCCGATTATCGAGGCTCAGGGACTTGCAAAGACATACAGGGTTGCTCAAAAGAAGGCCGGTCTCGCCGGCGCTTTCAAGAGCCTTTTCCGCCGCGAGTATCGCGAGGTGAAGGCGGTATCCGGCGTGAGCTTCACGATTGAGCCGGGGGAGATGGTGGCGTTTTTGGGGCCCAATGGGGCGGGGAAGACGACCACGCTCAAGATGCTTTCGGGCTTGATTCACCCCACGAGCGGCCAGGCGCGGGTGCTCGATCACGTGCCGTGGAACCGGGACGACGCCTTCCGCCGCCAGTTTTCGCTGGTGATGGGGCAGAAGAACCAGCTCTGGTGGGATCTTCCGGCGGGGGATAGCTTCCAGCTCCACCGCGAGATTTACTCGATCGCGCCGGCCGAGTTTCAGGCCACGCTGGGTGAGCTGACGGAGCTTCTGGGGGTGGAGCATCTGACGAAGCAGGCGGTGCGCGAGCTTTCGCTGGGTGAGCGGATGAAGATGGAGCTGATCGCCGCGCTTTTGCACAGGCCGAGGCTGCTCTTGCTGGACGAGCCGACGATTGGGCTGGACGTGGTCGCCCAGGCGAAGATTCTCGAGTTTCTCCGCGATTATCACGCTCGGCGGGGGGTGACGGTGCTGCTCACGAGCCACTACATGCGCGACGTCGAGGCGCTTTGCGACCGGGTGCTGGTGATCAATCACGGGCGGCTGATTTACGACGGGCCGCTGGCGGGGGTGATCGAGCGTTTTAGCGAGAGCAAGCTCGTCAAGCTGCGGTTCGAGACGCACGCGCCTGAAGAGCTTTCGGAGTTCGGCGATGTCGCCCGCAAGGATGGGCCGCTGGCGGAGCTCAAGGTTTCGCGGTCGCGGGTGGCCGCGGTGCTGGCCGCCGTGCTCGAGCGTTATGTGGTGGTGGATGTGAGCGTCGAGGAGCCGCCGCTCGAGGATGTGATCTCACGTGTCTTCCAGGAAGCGGAGCCTGCCCATGACGCCGCCTGAGGCGATTCCCCGCGGTCTGTGGCTGCGCA
Organism: Planctomycetales bacterium; assembly: GCA_027451885.1. Lineage (GTDB taxonomy): Bacteria > Planctomycetota > Planctomycetia > Isosphaerales > Isosphaeraceae > JAKBAP01. The sequence goes on along the minus strand of DAIDHX010000209.1, from coordinate 19,587 downwards.
AGCACGCCGCCATCTTCCGCGCGTCGCTCGCCGAGCGCATGACCTACCGCGGCGACTTTCTGCTCGGCACCATCCTGCGCTTCTTGCCCATGCTCACCACGATCCTGCTCTGGCGCGCGGTGTATGAAGGGTCGGGCCAGTCGCAGCTTTCCAACTTCCGTTACAACGAGATGATCGCCTATCTTTTGCTCGTGAACATCAGCCGCATGTTCTCGAGCATGCCCGGGCTGGCCGGCGGCGTCGCCCGCGAGGTGCGCGAGGGCACCATCAAGCGGTTCCTGATCCAGCCCATGGACCTGATCGGGTACCTGTTCCTTTACCGCGTCGCACACAAGATCACGTACATTATCACGTCATTTATTCCTTATGCATTGCTCTTCGGCGTGTGCGCGGGGTACTTCGACCAGATGCCCGGCCTGGGCACCTTCGCGGCGTATCTGCTCTCGCTTGTGATCGCGTTCCTGGTGGGGTTCTTCTTCGAGGCGTCGGTGGGGATGGTCGGCTTCTGGTTCCTTGAGGTGACGTCGCTGCTCTACATCGTGATGACGCTCAACTTCTTCGTTTCGGGGCATTTGATGCCGCTCGACCTGCTGCCCGAGCCCTGGGCGTCGCTGCTGCGGCTCTTGCCGTTCCAGTACATGGCGTATTTTCCGGCCGTGGTCTTTCTGGGCAAGGTGACGGGTCTTGAGCTTTTGAAGGGCTTGCTCGTGGGCGCGGGGTGGGCGGCGGCGTTCATCGCGATCTCACGCTTGCTGTACTCCCGCGGCGTGCGCAGATACAGCGCCTTCGGAGGTTGAACGATGGGGAACCTGCTAGGCCGATCGGGGCGTTATCTTCGCATGCTGCGCAGGCTGGCGGTGCACACCCTGAGCCGCGAGCTCATGTTCCGCGGCAACTTTCTGGTCAAGGTGACGGTGGAGGTGCTCTGGCTGGCGATTCTGCTGGTTTTCTACAAGGTGGTCTTCGCCCGCACCAACCAGCTCGCCGGCTGGGACGAGCCGCAGTATCTCTTCTTCGTGGGTTGCTTCTTCGCGCTCAACGGCCTGATCGAGATGCTCTTTCTCGACAACTGCAACGAGTTCGCCGAGCTGGTGCGCACCGGTGATCTGGACGGGCTTTTGCTCAAGCCGGTGGACGAGCAGTTTCTGATCACGTGCCGCAAGTTCGACTGGGGCTGCGCGCCCAACGTGCTCATGGGCGCGGGGGTCATGGCGCTTGCGCTTTACGACATGGGCTGGCAGGTAAGCCTCTTGCGGGTGGGGCTCTTCGTGCTCACGTTCGCGGGTGGAGTGGCGCTTGCATATTCGTTCATGCTGATGTTGACATCGGTCTCGGTGTGGATGGTGCGGAACCAGAGCCTGATGGAGATGTGGTGGTTGTTTTCGAGCCTGGCGCGGTATCCGCGCGAGATCTTTTCGGGGCGGCTGGCGGAGCCGATCGGCATGTTCTTCACGTTTGTGCTGCCGATTCTGGTGGTGGTGAACGTGCCTGCGAACGTGATGGTGCGGGCGCTTGACCCCTTCATGGTGGGGCTTGTGTTTGCGTCGTCCGCGATTGCGCTTTGGGTGTCGCGCAGGTTTTTCCTGTACGCGCTTGATTCGTACCGCAGCGCGAGCAGCTAGGGGGGTCAAGGGGGATTGGGCACGTGACGCCAGGCAAGACGGCGCTCGGTGAGATTCTGGAACGAAGCGGCGTGGGGCTGCCGCGGCCGGCGCTGGAGAAGCTCTGGCGCTATCACCAGCTTTTGCGCGCGGCGAACGCCGAGCTCAATCTCACGCGCTTGCATAATTTTGAGACGATGGCGCGGAAGCATTATGTTGACAGCCTGCTGGTGCTTAAATATGTGGATTTGCCGTCACCGTTGCTCGACCTGGGGACGGGGCCGGGCTTGCCGGGCGTGCCGCTCAAGCTGGCGCGGCCGGAGCTCAAGCTGATCCTGTGCGAGCCGCGGGGCGCGCGGGTGCAGTTTCTGCGCGAGGTGGTGGCGGAGCTCGAGCTTCTGGATGTGGAGGTTTATCCGCACAAGCTCGATGCGCGGTTCCAGAGCGTGCTTGGGGGAGTGATCAACCGGGCGGTGGGTCCGATCGCGCCGACGCTCAGCCGCTGCGAGCACGCGCTTGAGGCGGGGGGCCGGGTGATCTTCATGAAGGGGCCGGACTGCGGCGCGGAGCTGGCCGAGGCGGAGCGGTTCGAGGGGGAGTCGTTCAGGCGTGTCCTGGACCAGGCGTACACGATTCCGGAGACGACGCACGACCGCAGGCTGGTGGTTTACGAGCGCGTGCCGAAGGGGCATCGAGGGCTGCGGTCGACGCTGATCATGAGCGAGTCGAACGCCCGGTTCCATCAGTTCCAGGAGATCATGACGGGGGCGGGGATACGCAAGCATGGGCTTGCGCTCATGGCGGGTGTGCGGCTGCGGGATGAGGTGATCGCCCGGCATCCGGAGATGGCCCGGGCGTGGATCTCCGCGGCGCAGGCGCCTGGGCCGCCGAATGATCGTATGGAATGGGTCCAGGTGTCGGCCCGGATGTTCAAGGAGCTTGATGTGTTCGGCACGCACGCGCCCCTGGTGCTTGTGACGGTGCCGGCGATCAGGCCGTGGTCGGACGCCGAGCCCTGGCCGCTGGGTTGCACGCTTTTTGTGCCGTTTCAGGATCCGGAGAACGTGGGGGCGGTGATCCGCTCTGCGGCGGCGTTTGGGGTATCGCGGGTGGTATTGCTGCAGGGATCGGCGCACCCGTTTCATCCGCGGTCGGGCCGGGCTGCCGGCCCAGCGCTGTTCCAGGTGCCGCTCGAATCAGGCCCGCCGCTGCGTGAGCTCGACGTGCGAGGGGCGCCCTTGATCGCGCTTGACACCGCCGGCCCCGCGCTTGAGTCCGCGGCGTTTCCGGAGCGGTTCGGCCTGGTTGTGGGCGTGGAGGGCCCGGGCTTGCCGGAGCATCTGCGCGGCGGCGAACGGCGGCGGATTCCGATCGCGGAGGGGGTCGAGTCGCTCAATGCCGCCGCGGCCGCGGCCGTCGCCCTTTACGCCTGGTCGAGCCAGCGCTCGTAGAGAGGCGCGGGGTTATTTCCGGGCCTGCCCGGCCAGGTGGGGGAGTTCAGGGAGAATGATGCGCGTCATGGCCAGCTCGACCGCGGCACGAGAACCGGGCATGGCCAGCACAACCGTGCGCCCGACCAGGCCCCCGCAGGCGCGGCTCAACATGCAAGCGGGGCCGATCTCGGCATGGCTCAGCCAGCGGAAGAGCTCGCCAAACCCCGGCAGCGGCAGCGTGAACAAGGGCGCGAGCGCCTCGGGCGTGCGGTCGCGCGGGCTCACCCCCGTCCCACCCGTGAGCAACACCGCGTCCACTCCGTCGGCCACTCCCTGGTTCACCTCCCGCCTGATCTCCTCGGGCTCGTCAGGCACGATCGTCCGAGCCGCGATCTCGTGCCCCGCCGCACGCATGAGCGCCTCGATCAAGCCGCCGGAGTGGTCGGTCTCAAGCGTCCGCGTGTCCGAGATCGTGACCACACGCACACGCAGCCGCGAGGCGGCCTGCGCTCGATGCTCCTTGACAGCGTCGCTCACGTCATTCTCCGTGCGTTATATTCATCCTGTGCAGTCTTCCCAGGTCGCCAAATCCCTGGTGGAGGCATGGTGGCGATTGCCGATAAGATACGGTACGCCTTAGGATAGAACCATCGTCTGAATCGGGGGAGTCTGGGGCGGAACGAACCTCTCGGACAGGGGCGAGACATGGCTCTGGCGAATCGGACCGCGGGATTGCTGGCGGGGCTGGTGTTCGGCTGGGGGGTTCTGAATTCCGCCGTCGCGTGGGGTGACACAATCTCATTGCGTGGCGGCGGGCAGGTTGAGGGGAAGGTCGAGGCCGATCCTCAGCACAAGGACAGGGTGCGGATCTGGATGCTCCGCGGGCGCAATCCGATGGTGGTGGAGCGGTCGCGGATTGTGGGGATCGTGGAGAAGGCCACGCCGCTGGATGCCTATTTCAAGAAGGTGAAGGCGGTTTCGGCCACCGCACAGGCGGAATATGACCTGGGGCTGTGGTGCGAGAAGAACGGGCTCAAGGATCTGGCCCCGGTGCGTTACGAGGCAGCGATCAAGCTTGACCATCAGTTTGAGCCTGCCCACAAGAAGCTGGGGCACGTGTTTCATGATGGGTACTGGCTGAGCCGTGACGAGCTATCGCGGGCGCAGGGGCTGGTGAAATACAAGGGCAAGTGGATCTCGGCGGAGGAGCGTGAAAAGCGTGATCTTGAGGTCGAAGCGCTTTCGGTGCAGGCCACGTGGGTGCGCAGGGTGAGCCTGTTGCGGCAGGCGTATCTGAATGGGACGGTGGATCGCCAGCGTGAGGCGGAGGGGCAGCTCATGTCCATCCGCGAGCCCAAGGCGGTGGGAGCGCTCGTGCGGGTGTTTGGGAATCAGGAGCGGCAGGAGCGGATCTTGCTGGCGCATGTGCTGGAGCGAATCCCGGGCGTGGAGGCGACGCGCGCGCTTGTCGGCCGGATTGTGCTTGAGCCGGAGCCGGATGTGCGCTCGATCATGTTCGACAAGCTCAAGGCGCGGAAGGACCCGGAAGCGGTGATTTCGCTGGTGCGGGCGCTTGGGCGGTCGGATGTGTCGGCGATCAATCGCGCGGCGTGGGCGCTCGGCGAGCTGGGGGCGATGGACGCGGTGCCCAGGCTGGTGTCGGTGCTGGTGACGAGCGAGTCGCGGATCGTGGTTGCTTCAGCGGAGAACGTGCAAGCGCCTTTGAATTTTACCGCGTCGGCCAACTTGCCGCTGGTGCCGATCGGGGTCAATCAGAGCTCGGCGGCGTTCATGATCCCGCCGGCCGTGGGCCCGGGCGCGGTGGCGTACGGCGGATTCTCGGTTCCCAATTACTGGCTCATGCAGGGGACAGGCTTGAACGTGGCGCCTGAGTCGCGCCCGGATGCACGCGTGGCCACGTTTGTCTATCAGAATTCCGAGGTCCGATCCGCGCTTGCGAAATTGACGGGCAAGGATTTCGGCTTTGATGTGGCGACCTGGCGCGAATGGCTGCGGCGGACCTTCAAGCAACGGGCCGCCCCCGCGCGCAAGCTTCCCCAGCCGTGATGCACCCCGCCTGGGCCTGATTGAGCCTGCAACCTGATGCCTGAAACCCCCGCAAACCCTGATCCGCTCCAGCTCGCGCGGCAGCTCAAGCAGCATCTGGAGTCGCTGGCGCGCGCAGGGGTGGGCGCGGTTCCGGTCGATCGAGCCGCCCCCAGGCCGATCCTGCGACGCCCAGCCGCGCCCCCCGCGCGTGGGCCCGCGCCCATCCGCCCCGTTGTGCCCGAGCCTCCGCGCCCGGCTCTGGTTTCTGAGCCCGCGCCTGCCGCCGGGCCGGAGCCGGCAGCGGCTTTTGCCGCGATTTCCGTTCCAGATCCCGAGCCTCGAATCGAACCCATGCCCAGACCCAGGCCGATCCAGGTTGTGTCGACGTCGGATCTCTTTGCGGGCGCGGCCGGCTTTGACGAGCCCCTGCTGCCGCCGGCCGAGCGGATCGACACCCTGGCGCAGCTCGCCCTCACCGTGGCCGGCTGCCGCCAGTGCCCAGGTCTGGCCGAAACACGCACGCAAACGGTCTTCGGCGTGGGGGCGGTCTCCGCCCGGCTCATGTTCATCGGCGAAGCACCCGGGGCCGATGAAGACCGGCTGGGCCAGCCGTTCGTGGGCCGGGCCGGGCAGCTTCTCACCGATATGATCACGCGTGGCATGGGGCTCAAGCGTGAGGATGTGTACATAGCCAACATTCTAAAGTGCCGGCCGCCGGGCAACCGCCCGCCGCAAAACGACGAGGCTGCGCACTGCTTGCCCTATCTGGAGCGGCAAATCGCCGTGATCCGGCCCGAATTCATCTGCCTGCTCGGGCGTACGGCGCTGCAGCATCTGCTGAGCTCCTCGCTTTCGATGGCCGAGGCTCGGCAGCGCTGGCTGGATTATCGCGGCATCAAGGTGCTCGCCACCTATCACCCGGCGTATCTGCTGCGGAACCCGGCCGCCAAGAAAGACGCCTGGGAAGATCTGCAAATGCTCATGAAAGCGATGGGTCTGCCGATCCCTGGCCGGGCAGCGCGCCCGGCGGATGGCGATTGAAGAATGTGTGTTATCGTACAGGAGACGGGCTTTCCCTGCGTGCGGCGGGTTCGTAGGGCCTGGGTGGGGGGATGGGTGAGCGTTCGGGGCGTGCGGCGGCTTCGGTGGAAGCCTTGGGCGGCAGCCCGAGCGCGTGGAAGAGGCGGAACTGGGCGCGGTTGTAGGCGATGACGGCGTCGAGATAGTCCGCGCGTGCGTCGGCGAGAGCCTGGACGGGCTGGAGCACTTCGATCGGGCGGGTTGCACCTGGGAGTCCGCCGCCGCGGCGGATGTTGGTGAAGTTGAGTGCGAGCGACTCGAGCGCGTCGGTGACGGAGTCGCGTGCTTCGCCCAGTGCGAGGGAGGCTGCCATGCGATTTTTGTAAGCGGCGACGACGTCATTGGCCACCTGGGCCTGCACGCGGACCAGGTCGATTTCGGCGGTTTTGCGTTCGGCGTTCGCCTGGCGCATGATGCCGCGATCGCCGAGCCCCAGGCCGTGCAGTTCCCAGAAGAGGCTGGCGGCAACATCGCCGCGGGCGCCAAAGTTGGTGATATTCGAGCCGGCGCCTCCGCCGAATCCGCCCCCCGCGTAGGTGACGGCGAGGGAGGGGACGAAGGGGCGCAACTGAGCCTGCTTGAGCCGGTCGGCGGCGGCGTTGACCAGCTCGCGTGCCCGTGCGAGCTCGGGCCGGCAGCGCCAACCCTGGATGATCAGGTCCTCGAGGGCGACTTCATCAGAGACAAGTCGATAGATCGTTTCTGCGGGTTCCACCGGCGCGACCACGATCCTCGGGTCGAGTAACAGCGGCCGGACCAGGTTGGCCGAGGCGACCTCCACGCCGGCCGTCGCCAGCCGGACGGAACGCTCGCGGCCCTTGAGCTCGGTGAGCGCGCGGCGATGATCGGCCTCAAGACCCGCCCCGGATCGCACAAAGCTGCTGGTGATTTCCGTCAGATGCCTGGCGTTACCCGCCGCTTCGACCGCGATCGCAAGCGTGCCCGCCGCGCGCTGAAGGTCGAAATAAGCCTCCGCCGCACCCAGCACCGCGTCGTTCGACGCCGCGGCAACTCCCGCCCTGTCCGCGCTGATGGTCTTCTTCGCAATCCGAACGCCAAAGATCGCATCCGAAAACCGCAGCACGCCGCTCAGGCCATTCAGTGGCGGATAACCCGTGCCGGGCGCGGCCGCCGGAAAGCTGTTATCAAGCGCAGCCGTGGTCCCCAGGAAGATCGAGCCGCGATTGACGTTTCGAACCTGCCCCGTGATCGTTTGCACCTGGCCGTCCGCTCGATAGTAAGTCGGCCCGGTGAAAAGACTTGGCAACCAAAGCCCGCGGGCCTTGTCGAGCTCGCCGATCGAACGCAGAACCTGCTGCCGGGCGGTTGCGATATCGAGGTTTCGCGCCCCAGCGAGGCGGAGTGCATTGGCAAGGTCGATCGGCTGAACCACCTGTCCTGAGATCAAGGGGGTAAACGGAATCGCGGCGGCGGAATTGGGCAGAGGCGCAGGCTCCGTGGCAGGCAAGGGCGCGGGGGCAGGGACCGTGGTCCTGGCATCCTGCCATGCACCCATCGCGTGGGTGCTCGGGCCGAGGGCGAGGATCGATCCGCCGATAAGCGCGGCAATTGCCCTCAACACCGTTCTCCCACGGGGGTTTGCGATCCGTCACGCGTTTCCTCATGAAGAGGCAGTCTCTTCATCGGCCAATATTGGGTTTCGATATCAATGTTCGTGCGTCTTAACGTGGTCCGGTTGAGTCTTAGGGTTTTGCCGGTTGTGCTGGGGGTTTTGGGGTGGCTGGCGTGTTGCCGGCAACCTGGAGCGACTGGCCGTCGGTGAGCGATGCCGCGGCGGCTTTCACGACGAGGTCGGTTGGGTCGACGCCAGCGAGGATCTCGACGCGGTTTGGGTCGCTGAGGCCGGTTTTGACAGGCTTCCGGACGGCCTTGCCGGCAACGACGGCGACGACGCGGGTGTTGCCGTTTTCGGAGACGATGGCGGAGGCAGGCAGGCAGAGGGCGTTGTCGTGTTGTTCGGTGACGATCACGGCGTGGGCATAGAGGCCGGGTCGCAGGCTGGCGTCTGGGTTGGGGAGGTCGATTTCAACGCGGATGGTGCGGGTTTTGGGGTCGAGTGCCCAGGAGATGCGAGTGATTTTGCCGGTGATGGTCTTGCCGTTCAGGGCCTGCATGCGGACGTGCGCGGGGTCGCCGGGGTTGACGGCGGCCGCGAACGATTCGGGGACGTCGGCTGTGATGGTGAGGATGTCGGAGCGTGCGAGCACAAAGAGCGGCTCGGCGGTTGCACCTGGGCGGGTGAGCTGGCCCTGGGTGACGTTGCGTTTGATGACGATGCCTGTGAAGGGGGCGGTGATATGGGTATAGGCGAGAAGTGCCTGGGATCTCTGGGCGTCTTCCTGTGCGACGATCACGGCGGCGTTGGACGCGTCGTCGTCGGCCTGGGCCTGGGTGACGCCGACCTCGGCGGTTTTGGTTTGGGCCTGGACTTCCTCGAGTGCGGCCTCTGCGGAATTGAGTTTGTTGCGGGTTTCGTCGAGCAGGGTGCCGGTCTGGGCTCGATCGTGAAAGAGCTGCTGGACGCGGTCGAATTCCGCGCGCCAGCGTTTGACGTCCGATTCCGCGCGGCGGATCCCCGCGCGGGTCTGGGCGAGTCTGGCCTGCGCGGCGTCGAGCGCGGCGGTTGCGACCACGATCGCGGCCTGGGTTTGCTTGCCGCGGGCGATCGCCTGGTCGGCCGTGGCCTTCTTGAGCCGTACCTCGGCCTCGAGCTCGGGCACGGCCAGTTCGGCGAGAGGCGCACCCTGCTTCACGGTCTCGCCGATGTTGACCGCCCAGGAGCGTACGTAGCCTGTGAGATTGGCGTGGATCTCGGTGGTTTCGAAGGCGCGGAGCTCGCCTGGGATGCCGACTTCGCGGCGGATGGAGGCGCGTTCGGGGCGTATCACCTCGACGCTGGCGAGCGCAGCGGCCCTGGTTGCGGGCTCGGCCTTGCCCGTGAGCGGCCGGTCGCAGCCGGAAACCGCGCCGAACGCAATCAGGCCGGCCAGAATGAGAGGCGCGTGTGCCAGATGGGCGCGCGTGTCGAGTGCTTCCTCGTGAAAATGGGGGCTGTCGGGATCGTCGGGATCGAGCGAGGCGGAGTCTCGCCTGGCCCGCGCCTGAACGAGCGTGAAGATGGTCGGCAGCACGGTCAGGGTGGCCAGTGTGGCGGCGACCAGGCCGCCGATCACCGCGCGGCCGAGGGGGGCGGTTTGCTCGCCCCCTTCGCCCCAGCCGAGCGCAAGCGGCACCATGCCGGCGATCATGGCGCAGCTTGTCATGAGAATGGGTCGGAGCCGCCCCTCCGCGCCGGCGACCGCCGCTGCGCCGGCGGCGGCATGCGTCGCGCGGCGATGCCCCTCCGCGAAGGTCACCAGCAAGATCGCGTTCGCCACCGCCACCCCGATCGCCATGATCGATCCCATGAACGATTGAAGATTGATGGTTGTGTTTGTGATCCAGAGCGCGAGCACCACGCCGGCGACGACCGCGGGAGCGGTCGAGACCACCACGAGCGCCAGCCGGATCGACTGGAAGTTGGCCGTGAGCAACAGCAAGATCACCACGATCGACAGGACGAGCCCCACGCCCAGGCCGCCGAGGATCTCTTCCATCGGGCGGATCTGGCCGCGGATATCGACCTTGGCTCCCTTGGGCGGATCGCCGGCGCGGGCGATCGCCGCCTTCACCTGGCGCGCGACCGAGCCCAGATCCGCGCCGGAGATGTTGGCCGTGAGACTCACCGAGCGCCTCATGTTATAGCGGTCGAACTCGCCGGGCATGGTGCCGGATCGCACCTGCGCCACGTCGCGCAGCAGCACCTGGCGGCCGAGACCGGGCTTCTGGATCGGAACCGTTTCAACACTTTCAAGCGAGTTGATCATTTGATAGGGAATCTCCACCTGCACCTGGTAGCCGATGCCGGACCTGGGGTCGGGCCAGTAGAGCGGGGTGACGAATCGGCTGGAGGATGTGGCGGCGACCACGGAGCGGGCGACATCGGCCGCGGTGACGCCGGAGAGCCCTGCGCGCTCGCGATCGACCTCGATGCTCACGGTGGGGTAATCGAGCGACTGGCCGTACTGCAGGTCGCGCACGGCGGGGATGCGTGCCAGCTCGTCGCGCAGCTTCGCGGCGAAGGCGCGGTCGTCGGCGAGGCTTGTGCCTGTGACGGCAACGTCGATCGGCGTGGGCGAGCCGAAGCTCATGACCTCGCTCACGATGTCGGCCGGCTCGAACGACAGCCGCACGCCGGGCAAGGCGGAGGCGATTTCAGCGCGGAGGCGTTCCTTGAGCGCCTCGATATCGAGCCTAAGCTCGGGCCTGAAGGCCACGCGGAGGATGGCCTCTTCGGGTCCGCCGGTCCACTGGTAAATCGCGTTGATCGGGTAGCTCGAGGGGATGAGCCCCACATATCCCAGCGAGATCGCCACGTTCTGGGGTCCGACCGTGCGCGCGATGGTCTCGAGCGCGGCGATGGCGAGCGTTTCGGTTTCCTCGTAGCGGGTGCCGTCCGGGGCGCGGAGTCGGAGCTGGAAGCGATTGGCGTCGACCCTGGGGAAGATTTCGAGCCCAAGCGACTGGCCCACGAGCACGATCACCGCGCCCGCGCCCGCGAGATACAGGGGCACGATCGCGTAACGGAGCGCGACGATCCGCCTGAGCAGCCGGCCGTAAGCGTCGCGCGTGCGATCGAAGAGCGTGCGCCTGTGCGCGGCGTCGAGATGGTGATGGCGCCTGAGGAGCCAGGTGGAAAGGACTGGGACGAACGTGCTGGAGAGGAGATAGGACGTGACCATGGCGAAACCGACGGCGAGCGACAACGGCACAAAGAGCGCCTGGGCCGCGCCCTGCATCAAGAACGAGGGGATGAACACGGCGAGCACGCAGAGCATGGCCAGCAGCCTGGGCACCGCGGTTTGCTGATTGCCGCGGCGGACCGCACGCGCCACCGAGCCGGTCGATTCCATCTGGTGGTGGATGTTCTCGACCTCGACAGTCGACTCATCGACCAGAATGCCGATCGCCAGCGAGAGCCCGCCCAGGGTCATCAGGTTGATCGTCTGGCCGGTGAGCCAAAGCGCGACGACGGCCCCCGCGATCGCGAATGGGATGTTGAGCACGACCACGATCACGCTCCGCCAGTCCTTGAGGAACAGGAGCACCATGAGCCCCGTGAGCAAGGCTCCAAGCGCCCCTTCGGTGGCGAGGCTGGCGACCGCGGCGGTGACGGTGTGCGACTGGTCGAATTCGAAGCTGACCTTGATGTCGTCGGGCAAGACGGCCTGCATGTCGGGCAGGGCGGCCTTGACGTTGTTCACCACGCTGAGCGTGGACGCGTCGGCCCGCTTGGTCACCAGGATGTAGACAGCGCGGCGGCCGTTCACAAGCGCATAGCCCGTGGGGATGTCGCTGGAATCCTTCACCGTGGCCACGTCTCGCACATAGACGCCTGGGTCCTGGCCGGGCCGGATCGGGATCGCCTCGAGCTCACTCATCTGCCGCGCCAGCGAGTTGATCGGCACGATCGGCATCATCTTGCCGATGCGTGCGGTTCCGGAAGGGCTGATGGCGTTTCCCTCGGCGAGAGCGGCGACCACCTCGTCGGGCGACATCTGGTACGACTGCAACCGCTCGGGATCGACCGAGACCACGATCGTGCGCTGGTTGCCGCCAAACGGCGGCGGCGCCGAGACGCCCGGCAGGCTCGCGAACATCGGCCGCACCTTGAAAAGCGCCTGGTCCTGGATCTCGCCGATCGACTTGGTCTCGCTCGAAAGCACAAGGTAGCCGACCGGCACGCTCCCCGAATCAAACCGCGTGATGAACGGCGACACGGTTCCCGGCGGCATGAAAGCGCGCGAGCGCGTGACATAGCCGATCGTTTCCGCCATCGCCTGCGCCATGTTCACCTCGGGATGGAAAAAGAGCTTCATGATCGCCATCCCCTGCACGTTGCGGCTCTCAACGTGGTGGATGCCATTAATGTAGAGAAAATGATATTCGTAATAGTTGGTAAGAAGGCCCTCCATCTGCGCGGGGTCCATGCCGCCGTAGGGCTGGCAAACGTAGACAACAGGAAGATTCAGATTTGGAAAGATATCGATCTGCATGCGAGAGACGGCGAGCCCGCCGCCGAGCGCGAGCGCGGCGACGAGCACCATCACTGTGTAGGGCCTGCGCAGGGCGAAGACGATCGGATTCACGGGGAGGGTTCCCAGGTCGGCGTTGAAGAGGGTTTGAGCGGTGGCACGGGATCAGCCTGGCCACTGGGCGTGGGGATCGAAGTTCATGATGGGCGAGGCGGGCGCCTGCGGAATTCCTGGGCGGAGGAAGGGCTTGTCGGCGGCCTTGTGGCAGGCGTAGCAAATCGTCAGGCTGTTCCTGTACGCCTGCTCGAAGCGGGGCCGATGCTTTTCCGAGACGGTTCTCTTGAGCGTCTTGAGCTCGCTGTTTTCGAACGCCTGGAGAATGTTGTTAAGGTTGATTTCGCGGCCGGCGTTATCCTTGCGGATGGGGATGCGGCGGACGGCCCAGCGCAGGTGGGACTGGGTTTCGGAGAGGTAGAAGTCCGCGAGCGGCCAGTTCTCCGCCTCACCCGCGAACCAGAGGTTGGCGAAGTGCTCGCCAACGTCCGCCATGATGTGCGCCTGGTCGGGAATGAGCGATTCAAGCGCAGCGATGCGCGTGGCCGCATCCGCGCTCGAGACGGCCTGCGCGGCCGGCGCGGGCTGCGCACGGTCCAGGAACATCGTTGCCAGCCCGAGCGCGAAAAGGAGCATGCCCACGAGGCGAATCGTTCGGTTCATCGTTTTCCCCGTTTGCGACTGCGGTCCGGAGCGGAACCGCTCTCAGGTTCGGTACGGATCGACGGCGTGGGGGGCCTGTCGTGAAGCACCTCGCCGACCAGCTCGCGGAGCTTGCTCCTGGCTTCCTCGAGCGCCTGAGCCCCAGCGGGCGTGGCGCGGTAGTACTTGCGCCGTTTGCCCCCCGCGATCTCGGTCGCGCTCGTCAGGTATCCCGCACGCTCGAGCTGGTGCAGCATCGGGTAAAGCGTGCCCGCGCCGACGTCGTAGCCGTGCCGGCCCAGCTCCTGCATCATCTCGACGCCGAAGATCGGCTCGCGCACCGCATGGTAGAGCACGTGCATCCGCACGAAGCCGCCCAGAAACATCCTGGTCAGTAACTCGTCCAACGGTATCGGCCTCCGATATCGCGTTTCAATATTACGTGTCTTGACCGCGTGAGAACAGTGAGATCCCAAAAAAGAGCGGGTTCAGGGCGCGACGGCGGACGCATGTTCGCGCAAAAGCATCATGAACGCCTGAAGCAAGGGGGACTGCCTGCGATGCCTGCGCCAGGCCATGCGAATGGTGCGAGTGGGTTTTTGGCCTGCGAGCGAGCGATACGCGCAGCGCCTGCCGCGATCGAGCGCGCAGGCGGAGGCGGGTACGAGCGAGACCCCCTGGCCCTGCGCCACGAGCTCCTGGATCGTGAGCAGTTGGGCGCTGCGGCAGTGGACCGCGGGGCTACACCCCTGGTTTTCGCAGAAGTCGATCACCTGCGCGCCCAGGCAGTGCATTTCGCTCAGGAGCACAAACGGCAGCGCGGCGATGTCGGCGAAGGCGATCGCCTTCTTGCGCGTGAGCGGGTGCCGCGGCGGCAAGGCGAGCAAAAGTTCCTCAGTGAAGAGTTCCTCGCTCTCGAGCCGGTCGCCGGGCGCGGGCGTGGCCACGATCCCGAGGTCGATCTCCCCCTCGAGGCAATCGCGGATCGTGCGCTCGGTGACGTCTTCATGGAGGGCGAGCGTGGCCAGGGGATAGCGCTTGCGGAATTCGCGGAGCGCGCCTGGCAGGAAGTAAGGCGCGATCGTGGGAATCGCGCCCACGCGTACAGCGCCCCGCGCGGGGTCGAAGCCTTCCGTCGCCCGCTCGCGCATGTCCTCCACCGCCGACAGGATCGCGACCGCCTGGTCGTAGAGCGCGCGCCCGGCCTCGGTCAGCCGAATCGTCCGCCCCGACCGCTCGAACAAAAGCTGCCCAAGCTCGCGCTCGAACTTGGCGATCTGCTGGCTCAGCGACGGCTGGGCGACACGGCAACGCTCCGCCGCGCGGGTGAAGCTCCCCAGCTCGGCCACCGCCGCGAAGTATCGAAGCTGATGCAGTTCCATAGGATCCAACTATCGAAAGAATCGTTCGAAGATATTGGAACTATAACTGCGCGGCGGCTACGATTCGAGTCATGAGGGGTGGAGACAGGCTTCGAGACCCGTTTTGGGATTCGCAGAGGGGGGAGAATTGCCATGAGCGACAAGCCGACGCTGACCACGACCGCCGGAGCGCCCATCGCCGACAACCAGAACTCGCTTTCCGCGGGTCCGCGGGGGCCGCTTTTGCTCCAGGATTACCAGCTCATCGAGAAGCTGGCGCATCAGAATCGGGAGCGGATCGCCGAGCGCACCGTGCACGCCAAGGGCTGGGGGGCGTTGGGCACGTTCACCGTTACGCACGACATCTCCCGCTACACGCGGGCGAAGCTGTTTTCCGCCGTGGGCAAGACGACCGAGGTGCTGGCGCGGTTTTCGACCGTGGCGGGCGAGGCGGGGGCGGCCGACGCTGAACGCGACGTCCGCGGCTTCGCCGTCAAGTTCTACACCGAGGAAGGCAACTGGGACATGGTGGGCAACAACACCCCCGTGTTCTTCGTGCGCGATCCCTACAAGTTCCCGGACTTCATCCACACCCAGAAACGCCACCCCAAAACGAACCTGCGCTCGGCCACCGCGATGTGGGACTTCTGGTCGCTTTCGCCCGAATCCCTGCACCAGATCACCATCCTCTTCTCGGATCGCGGCTTGCCCCAGAGCCCCCGCTTCATGAATGGCTACGGCAGCCACACCTTTAGCTTCGTGAACGCCAGGAACGAACGGTTCTGGGTGAAGTTCCACTTCAAGGGGCTGCAAGGCCATCGCCACTGGACGAATGATGAGGCCGGGCACGTGATCGCCCGCACCCGCGAATCGAGCCAGGAAGATCTCTATTACGCCATCGATCGCGGCGAATGCCCGCGCTGGCGGTTCGCCGTTCAGGTGATGACAGAGGCCGAGGCTGAAACGACCCCGTACAACCCCTTCGACCTCACGAAGGTCTGGCCGCACCGCGACTTCCCCTTGATCGACGTGGGCATTCTCGAGCTCAATCGCAATCCCGAAAACTACTTCGCCGAGATCGAGCAGGCGGCATTCTCCCCCTCGAACATCGTGCCGGGGATCGGCTTCTCGCCCGACAAAATGCTCCAGGCGCGCATCTTCGCCTATGCCGACGCGCACAGGCACCGGCTGGGAACGCACTACGAGGCGCTCCCAGTCAACAAGCCGCGCTGTCCTGTGCACCATTATCACAAGGACGGCGAGATGCATT
This sequence comes from Planctomycetales bacterium, assembly GCA_027451885.1. Taxonomy (GTDB): domain Bacteria; phylum Planctomycetota; class Planctomycetia; order Isosphaerales; family Isosphaeraceae; genus JAKBAP01. The sequence goes on along the minus strand of DAIDHX010000209.1, from coordinate 4,002 downwards.
TTGCCTCGAACGGGTCGTGCGCGGATGCGTATTACGAGCCCAACTCGTTCAGCGGACCGGCCGAGCGCCCGGATTTCTCGGAGCCGCCGCTTAAGATCACCGGCGACGCCGCCCGCCACGACCACCGCGACGGCAACGACGACTACAGTCAGCCGCGGGCACTCTTCAACCTCTTCGACGCCGGCCAGAAGGGGCGGCTGTTCGCCAATATCGCGGCCGCGATGCAGGGCGTGCCAGGCTTCATCGTCGACCGCCAGCTCGCCCACCTCGCCAGGGTGCACCCCGACTACGCGGCCGGAGTCCTCGCGGCGATTACGCATGGGTCAGCCCGGGGCTGACGCCCGGGCGCAAGGCCGCCAGGCGCGACGCAAAGCCTGGCGCCTCTCATCCACCTATTTGCATTCGTGTAAATTGCTCAAGGAGTGCTCTGGGCGGCGTCCGCGGCGAACCGCTTGAAGAACGATGCATCCTTCCAGCGCGGGCGGTCGTTGCGATTGGCCACGTGTTCGAGGAGCCTTGCAACCAGCAGGTCGAATGCGCCCGCCGCGGTTTTGTCGATCGGCTGGGCCAGGTCGTCCGAAGGGGCGTGATAGCGCTCCGTGAGCCACTTCCGCGTGAGCTTCTCCTCGGGCGAGCCCGGCTGGTAGCCGATCTTGAAGGCCAGGGCGGGAATGCCACGGCGAATGAAACTATATTGATCGCTGCGAATGAAGATATTACGCCTGGGCTCGGGATCGGCCTGGGGTGCGATGCCGAGGGTGCGAGCCACGTCCGCGGCCATGTCTCCCAGGTCGGATTCGGCGAGGCCGTAGATCGTGAGCGACCGGAGCGGGAACAGTGGCAGGAACATGTCGGTGTTCAGGTCGGCGACGATCGAGCCGGGCGGCACGGTGGGATGAGTGGCGAAATATCTGGAGCCAAGCAGGCCCTTTTCCTCGCCGGTGACCGCGACAAAAAGGACCGACCTGCGGAGCTTGATGTGGTTTTCCTTGAGCCAGGCGGCGACATCGAGCTCGGCCGCCACGCCCGAGGCGTTATCCATCGCGCCGTTGTAGATGCTGTCGCCGTTGATTGGCTTGCCCACGCCCACGTGGTCGAGATGCGCAGAGAAAACCACATATTCGTTTTTGAGCGTGGGATCTTCACCCGGCAAGACTGCGACGACGTTTTGTGATTCGACAGCCGCGCGTTCCACCTGGGCTTTTGCTTCGAGGCGGGCCGGCAGTGTGAATCGCGGCAGGGGTTTTTCGGAATTGGCGGCGGCGAGGATTTCCTCGAAGGTGTGGTTCGAGCCGGTGAAGAACGCCTCCGCGCGGGCGGGGTTCACCGCCACGCCGAGCTTGAGCCCCTGCGAATCATCCAGGCCGGGTTCTGTGAGCGCCATCGCCGGTTGAAAGCGTGAGAGCTTGACGCGCTCCCAGGGGAGGTCCATGTGTTTGGGGTTGAAGAGCATGACGAGGCCGACTGCGCCCTTCTTCTTGAGCACGGCTGCGCGTTCGCCGGCGGATTGCATGTGGGCGGCGAGCGGACCGGGAATCCGCGCGGGTGCGCCCGAGAGGCAGACCACCAGCTTGCCGCGCACGTCGAGCCCGGCGTAATCATCGTGCTGGGCCTCGGGGATCTCGAGGCCGTAACCCACGAAGACCATGTCGGCCTCGAGCTCGGGCGCGGGGTCGACCCGGGCGCTGATGAACGCGTCGTCGCCGATCGCAAGCGGCTCACGCTTGCCGCCGCGCACAAGCGCCAGGCTCGTTCCCTCGTCGAGTACCTTGCGCGAGACGAACTTCACCGGCTGGAAAAACCCCTCGATACCCGCGGGCTTGAGCCCGGCGGCCGCGAACTGACGCGCCACGTAATCCGCGGCGATCCTGTGCCCCTCGCTGCCCGTGTCTCGCCCTTTCAGCCGGTCATCGGCCAGGAACATCACGTGGGACCACCAGCGTTTGCCGTCGGGCGTGTCGTCCGCGGCCGTGGTGGGATTGGCAAAACCAAGCGACGCGATCAAAGCGGCAATACCTGCGACTCCCAGGCGATTCATCGTGGCTCCCATGCGCAGTGGCGATTTGGTCTTGATCCATGATCGAAGAGGGAACAGATGCACGTATTTCAGCCCATGCCAGCCTGCGACGCAAGGCGCTCATCCGGCCGAAGACCAACCCATCCGCTTGACTATATTGCTGCTCGCGAATACGATTATGTTTGGGGAAAGACAGCCAATTTCCGCCTGGGAGTGATGGTCATGTCGAGGGGGAAACGGATGCTGGAATCACTTTACATCGTGGCGGTTCTGGTCGCATGGATTGCGCTCAACCGCTGGATTCTGCCCCGGCTTGGCGTGCCGACGTGAATGAGCGGGGAGTGCGCGGTGTCACCGCGCAAGGATGACGATCCAGCGCGTTTGCGGATCGAATCGCCATCTGGTCCGGGCGTAAAATCGGGGCAGGAACACGAGGTCCGTTAGATACGGACCTCGGTTCGTTTTGGAGAGTTACTTGCCCTTGGCGACGGGGAAGCCGGCCTTGGCCAGGGCGTTGATGCCGGGCTTCAGGGGTTTGACCTGGTGGCCGAGCCTGGCGAAGGCCTCGGCGGCGGTGAGGGCGCGGCCGCCCGAGCGGCAGTGGCAATAGACCGCCTTGCCTTCGGGAAGCAGCTTCGCGAGTGCGGCCTTTTCCTGCTTGCTCATGCCGTCCCGGGTCCATTCCTGGAGGCTTGAGAGCGGAATGAAGACGGCGTCCTTGAGGTGCCCGGCGTCCCATTCCCTTTGCTCGCGCACATCCACCAGCACGGCCTCTCCCTTCTTGACCTGTTCGAGGATGCGCTCGGGGGGGACTGTCGTGTATTCCTCGTCTGCCGGGGCGAGCACGGTGAAAAGCAAGGCGGCTGACAGCAGCACGGCCAGGCCCGCGATGATCTTGAAGCTCATTCGGTTACTCCTTGAATAGAAGGTTGAGCGGACGCATTCGGCCCGGCCAGGCGCGGTTGCTCAGGCTCGGGCTGATTCGATCCGGCATGGAACAGCCAGTAGGTTACGGGGATCACGAACAGGGTGAAGAGTGTCGAGGCGAAGAGGCCGAAGATCAGCGACCAGGCGAGCCCGGAGAAGATCGGGTCGAGCGTGATGGGGATGCTCGAGAGCATGGCTGCGCCCGCGGTGAGCAGAATGGGCCGCATGCGGACGACGCGGCTTTCCATGATGGCGTCGAAGAGCGGGCGGCCCCTGGCCACGGACTGGCTGATGAAATCGACGAGGATGATTGCGTCGCGGGTGACGATGCCGGCCAGTGCGATCATGCCGATCATGGCTGTGGCGGTGAAGAGCACGGGGTCGGGCCGGCCTCCCACGCTGATGCCAGTCAGCGCGTTCAAGAGCCAGAAGCCTGGCATCACGCCCAGAACGGTGAGCGGGATCGCCAGCATGACCACGGTGGGGATCAGGAACGACCCGGTCTGCATGACCAGGATCACGTAGATCATCACGAGCGCGGCGGCGAAGGCGAGGCCGAGGTCGCGGAAGACGTCGAGGGTGATTTTCCATTCGCCCTCGCCGCTCAGGCTGACCTGGATGCCGGGGGCGGTGGCCCAGGGGATGCCGCCGCCGTTGTGGATGAAGGTGCGTTCGGCGAGCGCCCGTGGGGGTTGATCCGAGACCCAGCCCGCGCCCTGGTCCGGGCGCCTGTCGAACTGGATGTCGAGGATGCATTCCGCGGGGGTGCGGCCCAGGGTTTCGCCGAAGACGTAGACCACGCGTTCGAGGTTCTTGTGATAGATGGTCTGATCGACGCGTTTGGTTTCCCAGCGCCCGAGCTCGGACAGGGGAGCGAATCGGCCTGTCTCGCCGCGGACCCAGAGGCCGGCGAGATCGTCCGGGCTGGACCGCGCGGCCAGGGGTAGGCGGAGCTCGACCGCGAGCGGGTTGCGCTCATGAGGCGCCCGCAGCCAGCCCGCGGTTTGACCGCTGAGCGCAAGGCGGATGGTGCGGGCGATCGCGTCGACCGAGATCCC
>DAIDHX010000208.1 GCA_027451885.1 Planctomycetales bacterium | reverse complement strand
GCGCCGCGCCCCGGCGCGAAATCAGTTCGACTCCGGCTTCGAGGTCCCGGACGCAACCGGCGAAAGGTACGAATCAAACACCCGCACCTTCGCCCAGTTTTCCCGGTTTTCCTCGATGAACTTCAGGTGCCGCGCATGCTCCTGATACTTGTCGTGCGCCGCCTTGCTCTTGAACACAATGTGCAGCGAAACGTCGAAATCGCGGTCATTCACATCGCGGGTGAAATCCGCCGCCAGCGAACCCACCGCAAAGTAAACCTCCCCCTCGTGGCCGGAAAGATACGCCTTGCACGCGGCGATCAGCTTGGCGCGACTTCCGCCCGAGGCATCCTTCAGCTTGAAATAAACCATGTGCGCCAGCTCCCGCTCAGGCGCGGTGGACAGGCTGGACGACGCCGCGAACGCAAGCGAAACGCCCAGCAAAAGACCGGCGAGAACGCCGTAAAAAATCGAAACATTGTGCATCGAAAACATCGTGATTCCTTGATATTCAAAGGTCCCCTGGTGCGCTGTTCAACACGGAGAACAGCGCCTTTGGTCGATCGCCATGATGCCGGGCGAACCCCCGCGCGACAAGGGCGCGATCAGGCTTCGTGAGCAGCGTCTCCGTCACGCGCAGCGCGTGCCAAAAGCGGCAAGGGCACATAGTAAACCAGGCGGTGCTTGCCGTCGCTGTAAAGCGACCCACGCGGATCTTCAACCAGCACGCTGGCCCTGCGCGTGATGCGGCTCACGATTCCCACCAGCTTCCGGCCCTGCACTTCAAACTCAACCTCGTCGCCAACCTGGACATTGTAAGACGTCCGCGCCCGCTCCCGCGTGGTGATCAGGTCATGGTGCGAGGCCGCGTGCGCGAAGATCCGCTGCGAAAGTGCCTTGTAATTCTGGGCGCTACAGTTCGATGTCCCCCAGGCCAGGAATTCAGCAAGGTGTAAAAGCTCGTGCTCGAAGATGCGCTGAAGGGCCTCGAGCCGGTTGCGGCATGGCAAGCCCCCCACGGTTACCTCGCGATCCGCATTCTGAAAGGCGTTGTAAAGCAGCGTGGTGGAGACCGTGATCTCGTAGTCCACCTTGTTCACCGACCGATCGCCGCGGTTGACCCTGCGTATCCGCTTGGTGGTAAGCCCCGCCGCGCTTGTAAGCCGCCGGGAAAGCCGAAACGCCGCGGGATGGGCGTCATCCTCAACCAGCATCTCACCAAGCCGCCCCTTGAAGAACTCGCGATCGTAATGGACGAAGAGCCGCTCGAGATCGTCGGTGCCGATCATCGTGAAGTCCCCTTCGCGAATCTGGGGCGAGTGGCTGATGATCGCCTCATGAATCCGGCGGAACTTGCGCTCGACTTCCTCACTGGAATATAACAGCGAAAACAGCTTGGCTCTTCGCTCCACGCTCGGCCCGGGAAGCTCGTAAGAGGCGGTTTCGCCCGGCTCGGCTTCGAGCCGCCTTGACTCGTCGCTCATGAGATCCGCCCGAACCCTACGGCCTGGAAATCATCTGAATACACACGGGCCGGGGCACCTCGGCCTTCACGCCCGTGGCTTCGAGCTTGCCGGTCTCCGCGTCGATCTGGAACACCACGACCGAATCCGAGTCCTGATTCTCCGCCAGCAGCCAGCGCCCGGTGGGGTCGATCGCGAAATTCCGGGGCGCCTTGCCCTGCGTCGGCTCGATCTCCACCAGGCTCAACTTGCCCGTTTCCGAGTCCACGCCATAGACCGCAATGCTGTCATGGCCGCGGTTCGAGCCGTAGAGAAACTTGCCCGAAGGATGCAGGTGCACGTCCGCCGTGGCGCTGCCGCCGCGGAAATCGGCGGGCAATGTGGAAATCGACTGGATCCGCTCGAGCGCGCCTGTGGTTGAGTTCCGGCCGAACGCGACCACCGTGTTGGCTAGCTCATTGATCACATAAGCATGGGTGCCATCCCGGCGGATCGCAAAGTGCCGCGGGCCCGAGCCGGGTTCCATCGCCGCGAAGGCCGGGTCCGCCGCGGCCAGCGCCCCCTTGCCCGAATCGAACCGGTAGATCATCACCTTGTCGATTCCCAGATCCGCGGCGTAGGCGAAGGTTCCACTGGGATCGACGTTGATCGAGTGCGCGTGCGGTCCTTCTTGCCGCGAGGCCACCGCTCCCTTGCCCTTGTGCTGGATCGCCGCGCTCGCCGGCCTGAGCCGGCCGTCGCTCTCGATCGGCAAACAGGCCACCGTGCCGGTTCCATAATTCGCAACCAGCACGTTCTTGCCCGCGGGATCCACCACAAGATGGCAGGGATAGCCGCCCGCCGATGAAACCTGGTTGAGAAGCGAAAGCGCTCCCGTGGCGGAGTCGATCGCATACGCACTCACGCCGCCGCCCGGGCGGCCGCTCAGCGTGCCCACCTCGTTGGCCGCGTAAAGAAAACGGGCGGAGGGATGAATCGCCAGAAACGAAGGATCCGCGCTCTTCGCCACAAGCTGGGGCCGCGACAGCGTGCCCTTGCCGGCGTCAAGCTCCATGAGATAAATGCCGCGGCTCTTGCTGCCGCCGCTCGTGTACGTTCCCACATACACGCGAAACACCCCGGCCTCGCGCGACGCGTGCACAGGCTCATTCGCCCGCGCGGAGGATGCCCAGGCATCGCCCAGGCCAGCAGCTCCAAGGATCAGAACCAAACCGACAACGAGACTGGCACACCGGCCTGAACCAAACATGTGATGCTCCCACCTCGAGGCCGCCGCTTGATCTCGCGAGAAACCACGACCCAGCAACTCGATCGCGACGATATCACAGCCCCGCGCGGCCGGCAAGCAAGCCGGCAGCTCTCCAGTATTCGGCATCGGTCCCAGATTTCATGCGCACCTTGAGTTGCCCGCCTTCCAAAACGTTCTATTGTCCAGAATGGAACTGGACCCACCGAGAGTCACATCGGGGCTCGGCAACGTACCCGGCTCGCATCCATGACGGGATCGCGGCACGAGTTCACGAGCAAGTCAGCCTGGTGACGCTGCCAGGTCACGCCGACGGTCGGATCCTCTCGCATGCGGGCTCGACCAGCGCGCCGCGGTTCAGTTGGAAGAACGACCAGGGCTGGAACGAATTCGTTCGCTTTCGGGAGGCGAATCCAATGAGACTTCGACTTGATTCGAGATCAAGTGCGACCAAACGATCGACGCGCACCATGCGGCAACGGCGAACAGAGGCAGAGCTCCTCGAGGCACGCAGCTTGCTCGCGGTCGTGTCGATCACCGCACCCTATCCCAACCCGCCGACCACCCCCTTTGTCGAGGGCACGTCCTGGTCCAGTCAAATTGCCAACTTCACTACCAACGACGGCGGCTTGCCTTCCCAGTACAACGTACTGGTCGACTGGGGCGACGGTACATCCCCCTCGCCGGCGACGGTCACCACGGACGTCAGCAACTCGAGCCTGTACGACGTCGCCGCCACCCACACCTACCGTAACGCCGGAACTTATTCCGTCACGATTTCGATCCAGGATTCGGTCGATGATACGAATGCGGCCGGGACTGGGCAGATCCAGGTCATGGCGCAGACGCTTACTCCGACCGCGTCGCAGCCGACCGTCTCGACGACTCAAGGCGCGAGCCTGGTAAACGTGGATGTGGCCACCTTCACGGATGCCAACCCGCTCGCGCTTCCCTCCGACTTCACGGCCACAATCGACTGGGGCGATGGTCAGTCCGCGGGCACAATCGTGGAGGATTCGAATAACGTCTTCCACGTTGAAGGGAGCCACATCTATTCGAGCCCAAGCCCTCCGACAGGCTTCGACCTTCAATCGACAATCCAGCATACGGGTACTTCTTCCTCGCTCACCATCAACAACGCGGCAACCGTGGCGGCGGCCAGCATGACGGTCAACCCCGCGACCGTGGCGATCTCGGACAGTTCGATCAATGGCAGCGGCATGGCCTACATACCGGCCGGCACCGTCGTCGGCACATTCACGGATATGGGCGGCCCGCATCCGACATCGGATTACACCTCGGTCAACTCCTTCGTCACATTCCCGTTCCCCGGCGGCCCGAGTACCACGCCGATTGCGATTAGCGCGACTGTCCCCAACGGCTCGACCTACACCGTGACCACCGCGGCTGATACCATCGTCTCGCCCCGGCTCGTGCCCGGATCGCTGGGTTTCCTGCTCCAGATCACAAACAGCTCAAACGGCGTTGTCGCCCAGGGAACGGGTGTGCTTAATGTCAGCGATGCGCCTCTGGCACCGCCGGTGAGCGGCCAGCCCGCGATCGCCGCTCAGACGCGCGGCACCGCCTTTACGGGCGTGATCGCTGGCTTTACCGATCCTGACACCCAGGCGCTTCCAGCCGACTTTACCCCCGTTATCAACTGGGGCGACGGCACCGCGCCAAGCACTGGAACGGTGACGGAGCTTACTCCAGGCACATATGCCATTACAGGCACGCATCTGTTTACCACCGCAAGTCCGCCCGCGGGGTACGCGCTCTCGATCCACGTGCAAGGACTGGTCTCCTCGATCGTGCTGGCGAACTCGGTCGTCGTCCACGGAGCACCCATCACCGTCGTACCAGCCTCATTCACCGTGTCGGACGCCTCGATCAATAGCTCGGGACAGGCGATCATTCCGGCGGGAACCGCCGTCGGTACTTTTACCGACAACGGCGGCGCGGATCCTGCAATCAACTACGTCGGCGCGGGCTCGTTCGCCAGTATCTCGGGCTCGAGCAGTCCAACGCCGATCCTGGTTTCGCCCATCGTACCAGGGAGCGCGACGTTCTCGATTGCCACCGCGGCCGAGACCGTGATTTCACCACGGCTCAACCCCGGGTCAAGCATTCCATTCACCGTGCAGATTACCAACACCGATGGTGCGATGACGGCCAGCGCCAACGGCACATATACCGTGACCGATGCCCCTCTTGGTCTACCGGCCGCGGGTGAACCCCCGGTGCCTGTCCAGACACGCGGCGGCAACTTCTCTGCGACCGTGGCCGCATTCACCGATCCGAATACATTGGCAATGGCGGGAGACTTCACCGCGACCATCAACTGGGGCGACGGCTCGGCCCCATCGAGCGGTGTCGTTCTGGGATCAGCCGGGCTGTTCACGGTTCAAGGAACGCATACATATAGCGCGGCCAGCCCGCTTCTGGGTTATCCCATCAGCATCATGATTCAGGGGCAGGTCTCCACGATCACGCTGGCGAACACGATCCAGGTCTCCGGCAGCGCGATCACCCTTGCCCCCGCCGCCGTGACCATCTCCGCTGGGTCTGTGAACAACCTGAATCAGCCCGTGGTGCCCGCGGGGACGCTGCTCGGGACCTTTACCGACTCTGGCGGCGGAGATCCCGCGGCAAACTACACGGGCGCTGCCTCTTATGCGACCTTCCCCGGCTCAGCACCGACTCCGCTTCTGGTCGCACCGATCTCGACCGGAAGTGCCACGTTCTCGATCACAACCGCCGCGGACGCCGTGATCCTCACCGGTCTCCAGCCAGGAACCGCCTCCTTCTCGCTTCGGATCACCAATAGCGATGGAGGCTCCACGGCGGCTGGCACCGGCCCTTTCATCGTGACCAGCACCCCGATCGCGAAACCGAGCTCCGGAGAGCCAGTCATTCCACCTCAACGGATTGGCACGGCCTTCAGCGCCACCGTCGCTTCCTTCACCGACTCCAACCCGCAGCTCACCGCGGCCGATTTCACCGCAACCATCAACTGGGGCGACGGCTCCCCCACCACAGCCGGCCTGGTTGTCGGTTCCACAAACGGCGGCTTCGAGGTTGTTGGCTCACATACTTACAACTCCTTGCCGCCCGTCGGCGCGGCATTCCCAGTGACCGTCGCGATCTCCGATCGATCGGGCGATACTCTCTCGATCTCGAACACTGCCCCGGTGGTAGCCGCCTCGATCGCGATCAGCGGCCAGCTCAACCCCGCGAGCGACACCGGCTACTCCGCGTTTGATGCCGTCACGAACAACGTCCAGCCCAATTTCTTCGGCCAGACAGAACCAAACGCCTCGGTCGAGCTCTACGCCCAGTCGAGCGGCGGGCCCGCTCTCTTCATCGGAACGACCGTCGCAAATAGCGCAGGCGCCTGGAACATCACGTCGAATTCCTTGCCACAGGGTGCTTATACCATCACATGCACTGCTATCGATACGGTGAGCCAATCGCGGGCAACCACGCAGATCTTGCCGAATTCGCAGCAGGGACCGCTCACGATTGTCACCGAGTCGCCGGTCGTGAGCTCGGTGGCATTCGAACGGGCGAGCAATCAGATTATCATTACGTACTCTGATAGTCTCACTGGCTTTGACGCTGCGTCGCTGGTCGACGGCGGCAACTATCGCCTGACCCGGCGATCGTTGCGGGGCGAGCCCAATCTGGTCAACCAGATCACGCTCGTGCCGGGTTCTCAAGCGAACACGGCGACTGTCGTGCTCAGCCTGAACCATGGCCGCCCGCTTCCGAACGGGTACTACTACCTGGTGATCAACGCGGGGGGCGTGCAAGACGCCGCTGGGAACGCGCTTTCGGGTGTTTATAACGGCACGTTCCCAACTGCGCCGCAGGCTTCGGCCGGCGACTTCGTGGCGCAATTTGAGCTCATGCCTCGCAGGACGTTCGGCCCCGTGCCCTTGAGCATCTCGGCTCACCCCTCCACCTTGCGGCATGTGCCCCGCGCGGTTACCCCCGCCCATCGAATCATGGCCCTGCCAGCCGCCCTGGAGCAAACGCGCATCGCCAACCAGGCGCTTGATCCCACGCGGATCGCCGCAATCGACAACGCAATCGCCAGTCTTTCGTTTCGCCATAAGTCGTCCCGCAACCGATGATCCCGCGGCCGCGAGCGAGGCCCCTGAACCCGGCCTCGCTCCAGCGCGGACGTGATTGACACCTCGAGGAGCTCGAACATGCCCTTTGGACGCGGCCAGCGCCGGCGCGGCGCCCGATCCCCGCTCGATGTACGCTCGATCAAGGCCCCAGGCGCAAGCAACCGCAAGACCTGCTCGCCCCTGGCGCGACCTCGAACCCTCGCCATCGACTACCTCGAAGATCGCACTCTCCTCTCAAGCCTCTCCCCCACCCAGGTAAGCGCGCTCGAAGGCGGACTTTCCGCTCTCCAGACCTTCGGGAACGATCTCTCCAGCTACAACCTCTTCACCAGTAAACTCCCCATCCTCGACCAGTCCGTCGGCCAGCTTCTCCCGATCGGATCCCTGCTCGGCTCCAGTCTCACCCAACCCGCCAATACCTACCTGAGCGGCGCAAGCCCCACAACCTCGGGACTGGTTTCGGCTCTCAATGCCGTCACCGGCATGAACAACGGTGTCAGCTTCACTCAGCAATCCTCGGGCACGCTCACCTGGACCGTGCCCACGCTGACGGACTCCAGCTCGAGCTCGACCACCTTCGACATGGGCACAAACGCGCCCGTGCTCAATATCACGTCGTCTCCCAGCGTCACCGCTGTGCCTGTCACTGCCACGCTCGACATGAATTTCACCTTCAATCTTGATACTAACAACAACTTTTATATCGATGTCACGTCGTTTGGCGGTACAGCCACGGTCAGCGCGACGACGCTCAACTTCTCCGTCGGTTATGGCTTCGTGAGTGGAACGGTTCAGAATGGCTCGATGACTCTCGCCGCCGGGCTCGACGTCAGCTTCAACACCACCGACGTCACAACCGCGCTGCTCACCAGCGCGGAAACGAATCCATCGAGCCTGGTTTCGGTGGCAGAGGCGACCGGGGAAAATAGCGCAAGTGCCACCTTGCCGGTCCAGTTTTCGCTTGGAGGCACGCTCATCTCGGGTTCACCCACACCCGAGATCAGCGTCGCGGATTCTGACCTGTTCGGCGGAGCATCGCCTTCGATCAACACGCAAAACTTTGGCAATCTGGTCGATTTCACCAATCTCACCTCCACGAGCATGATCAATCAGCTCGGTGGCCTTTCGAACTGGCTCGAGGCAATCCGCGGTTCGTCCTTCCTGAGCGCGACGATTCCCTTCACATCCGAGACAGTCGGCCAGGCACTCGACTTTGGTGCGGCGTTCTCGAACCAGATCATCTCGGGTCTTGTGAACATTGAGACCCCAACCGAGCCGCCGCAGTCGAATGCGACCGGCGGGGGAACCAGTGGCGGCCAGCTTGCCGCGGGTACTTACTACGCGGAATACACCTTCGTGAATGCGAGCGGCGAATCGACGCCGAGCCCTGCTTCCGGCACGTTTACTGTGAACGCGGGGGATATTCCTACCATTGGGCTCCCCTCCGCGCCGACGGGTTATACGATCAATGTTTACCTCTCGAATTCGTCGGCCGCAGCCGGTTCGGCAACGCTCTACCAGTCGGGCATTACCGGCTCGAGCATCAATCTGAGCCAGGCGCAACCCGCTGGACCCGCCGCTCCCTCAGGCATCAAGACCACCCCCGTGTTCGCAACCGCGCAGGCGCTCGCCACGCTCGTGCAGCAAGCCACCGGCAACGCCGTTACCACCAGTTTCGATACGAGCACCGACACCCTCACCTTCACAGTCAACCTGAGCGACACGCTCGCCAGCCTGAGCACACCGCTCAATTTCAATCTGAATCTCGGCTCACTCGCCGCCGTTTCGACCAATGCCACGCTCAATCTTACCCCCACCGTTTCGATGGGCCTCACCTTCGGTGTTGATCTCGCGCCTCAACCCGCTTCGCTCGTCGCCGAGGCACCCTTGCCACCGATCGTCTCAGGTAATCCCGAGCAGCCGATCCCCACAGACGGCCAGCCTGGCGGTGCGCTTTCATTCGATCTCATCATCGGCTCCAACAGCCCGGTTTCGGTTTCGATTCCGAGTGCCGCACTGAGCGGTGTCACCTCGATCGCCAGCTCGAATCCTCTCGATCCAACCACGCTCGTCGGCCAGATCAATCTCGCCTTGCAGTCGACCACGTTCCAATCCACGAATCTGTACACCTACATTGCAGCCAGTGATTCGAACAACAATATCGCCCTCACGCTCCAGCGTTTCGACCAGGGGAGCTCGTTCACGATCGATGTACCGAATGCCACGACCAACCCCATGGCCACCGTGCTCGGGTTTACGAGCGGGGCGACCGCGTCGATCGGTTCGTCGAATTCCGCCGCAACACTCCCCGTGCCCATCGATGGCCAGCTTGGCGCAAGCTCAAGTTTCACGCTCTATCTCGGATCGAATAATTCTTATAACATCACGCTTCCGCAATCCGCCACGGCCGGGGATACGAGCATCGTCAATCCAGCCAATGCCTTCGATCCAACAACGCTCGTGGGCCAGCTCAATCTCGCGCTCCAGACAGCAGGCATCAGCTCCTATGTGACGGCGGGATATCAGAACTCGAACATTACCTTCACGCTCACCGACTTCAGCCTGGGGCCGACGCTCCAGATCAATTTCGCGAGCAGCGACCCGCTGGGCACCGTGCTCGGGTTCGTGCCAGGTCAGCTCGTGCACACCGAGGCGGGGGGACTCTTTGTCCAGAACTTCACCGCCGACGCGAATCTCGCGCTTGCCGTGACCACGCCAACCGGTTCCGCGTTTGCCTCGGCCCTCGTTGGGCCGGTTGGGATCTCGATCAATCAAGGGGCTTTTTCCTTCTCGGGTGATCTTGGGCTCACGGTGAACGGGGGTAGTCCGATCAGCGTGTCGACCCTGATCTCCGATCTTTCGTCCATAAGCGGGCTCCAGAGCGTGCTGGCTGTCACGCCCTCGGCCTCGCTCACCGCGGCGTTGTCGGGCATCACGGTTACCGCTGGGGGGTTCGTCTCGATCAATCCGACGCCCGCGCCTACCGTGACAGCGACCGCGCTTGACCCGCTCTCGCCCGCGAATCGGCTTGATCTGCCCGCCAGCATGAACAATGGCCAGCTTACCGGTAACCTTGATTTCGTGGTCACGATCGGCGGGACCTCGGTTTCGATCCAGGTTGCGCAGACTGCAACGGCCTCCAATACCTCGACCGCGGATCTCGCAAACGAGATCAACCAGGCGCTTGGCTCGGCCGGCCTTGGAAACCAGGTCACGGCCGCGGTCAATCTTCAAAACGCGAACCAGATCGACTTCACCCCCGGTTCGGGACTGCCCGCGGGCGAGACGCTCCAGGTGAGTGATTTTCTGGTCGTTGCCTCGCAGAATTTTGCTCAGCTTGCCAACCTCAGCTCGATCACCGTCGCCCAGATTGCGGGCTGGATCGCAAACGCGCTCGGTGGGCTCAGCCAGTACTCCGCGCTCGGATTCCTGAACGACAAGCTCCCCGTGATCAACATGAGCCTCGTTCAGCTCGTGAACTACGGCGCGACTGTTGCCAACGACATTCAACAGGTCCAGAACAATCCCTCGCCCACGCTGCAAAGCCTGGCGAACCAGATCGCGACAGCCCTCGGGCTGCCCGCGGGCGATCTGCTCTTTTCTTACGACCAGGCCAACCAGGCGCTCGAGATCAAACTGATCGATCAGTTCACGTATCAACAATACCTGCCGATGAATCTCGACCTGGCCACTCTGGCGGCGGACGCCGGGGGATCCGCGGCGAGCGACCTCGCTGGCGTTACGTCGCTTGTCGACCTGTCCGGGCGTTCCCGCATCAGCGCCAAGGCCACCGCGGGGATCACGCTCGATCTCGGCATTGGCTTCAGCTCCGGCACTCCCACCCCGTTTGTGTATAACGATACCGGCGTCGCCGCGACCCTGTTGCTCGACGCCAGTGCGGAAAACTTCACCGCCTCGATCGGTCCCCTGAGCGTGACGATCGAAAATGGCTCCGCCCGGCTCTCCTCCGATGGAACGAGCGCAACCCACCCTGCCTCGTTCGTCGTGGGCGTCTCCTCCTCCGTGACCAATCCGCCGCTCAGCGACTTTCTCGCGAATCTTTCGAGCGATGTCACGAGCACGTTGACCGCCGGCGCGGCGATCTCCGCCCCCCTGTATCTTGGGGGGACCACCAGCCTGGGCACGCTTGGGATCACGATTCCAGACGTCTCCGCCCTGTTCAAGACACCGGTCCCCACGGGAGCGGTTCAAATCGTCACGCCGAACATCGCCCAGAAACTCAGCGGAGCCTTCTCGCTGTCGAACTTGCTCGAGGATCCCTCGATCTTCCTCGACCCGCTCAATTCCGGGCTCACCGAGCTTCAGTCGATCCTCAGCAACCAGGTTCTGAACACCTCGATCCCGCTGGTCGGCAGCGCGCTTGCCGGAGGTGCGGATTTCTTCTCCACGGTGCAGCAGGACATCGTCGCGCCGCTGGATCAGATCATAAAGTCCGGAGGTCCCAACCCCGCCCAGGCCATGGCAAGCCAGATGACCACCGCGCTCGGCTCGCTCCTGGTTGCGCCTGTCTCCGTCGTCACGCCCGACCCCAACAGCGTGCAATTCGATCTCCAGCTCAGCGACCAAACCACGTTCCAGGTGCCGTTTGATCTTGGCCTCCCCGCGCTCGGGTTCAATCTCAATGGCGATGTCCAGGTCACCCTGACCTGGAGCGTCTATCTCGATTTTGGCGTAAGCACGCAAGGAGGCTTTTATATCGTCACCGATCCCACCAATCCGACCACCGGCGTCTCGGAGAATCTCGCAACCGTTCAGGCGAGCGTGAGCTTGCCCAGCCTTGCGCTCAGCGGGTCTCTGGCCTTCCTCGACCTGAGCGTCACCGACAACCCCAGGAACCCCACACGCCTCTCCGGCAGTTTCGCCGTCAATCTGAACTCCCCCTCCAGCAACGGCCGCGTGACATCCGGCGAGCTGATCTCGACTCCGCTTTCGAACCTCGTTGCCGCCGACCTGAACGCAGACGTTACCGTCGACCTCCTGGTGACCGCGAGCGTCGGATCGTCGGGGATGTTCCCCTCCTTCTCCTTCGAGTTCCTGGTTGACTGGCCCTTCGTGAACTGGGCCGTCGGCGGCAATTCGAGCCCATCGAATGAAGGCAACACACCCCAGATTTCCTTCGACAACGTCTCCGTGTCGCTCGGCACCTTCATCTCCAACTTCGTCGCCCCGATCCTGAACGACATCAAGCCGGTGCTCAACGATATTCAGCCCGTCGTGAACATCCTCACCGAGCCAATTCCCGTGATCTCCCAGCTCGCGGGCCAGTCGATCTCGCTCGTGAGCATCGCCGAGGCACTCGAGCCCCAATATGCTCCCGCGATCAACGATTTCTTGAGTGTCTATAACCTCTTCTACAGCCTGGTGAACGAGCTGAGCTCCGTCAGCACGGGAAACATCTCGATCGATTTCGGCAATTTCAACCTCAATTCGATCGTCGGAGACGTGCGCGGACTCTCGAGCCTCTCGACCGCCTCGATCGATACCGCGGCCCTTCCCGCGTTCACCAGCCTCTCGAACCAGCTTTCCAATCAGGGCGCGTCCTCCGAGCAGGAAGGCTTCGCCAGCAATATTACGAGCGGCTCGATCCAGTTTCCCATCCTCGACAATCCCCTCACCGTCTTCGCGCTCATGGCCGGCCAGAACGTCGACCTCATGACGTTTAACACCCCCAGCTTGACCTTCGGCTTCAGCTACAACCAGGTGTTCCCGATCTTCGGCCCCCTGGCCGCTACCCTCGGCGGCAATGTCAGCGCCACGATCCAGTTCTCCTTCGGCTACGACACCTACGGCATCCAGGAATTCGCCCACGCTGATTACGCCCCATCCGCGATTCCCGATCTCTTCGACGGCTTCTACATCAATACCGATGGCAACCCCAACGTCGTCCTGAACGCCGGCATCACCGCCGGGGCGGCGATCAGTCTGAGCGTGGCCAGCGCGGGCGTCGAGGGAGGTATCTTCGCCACCATCGATATGAGCTTGTTCGACCCTTCGGGCACCGGCAAGCTCAGGCTCAATACCTTCATCAATGAACTCACGACAGACCCCCTTCAGCTCTTCACGGTCTCGGGCCAGGTCTACGCCCAGTTGCAGGCCTATCTTGATATCAACCTGTTCTTGTACTCGGTGAACGATACCTTCAACATCACCTCGCCGATCACGCTGCTTTCGTTCAATTACACGCCGCATCCCACGCCCAACCTGGGGGGCAGCCTCACGGGCGGCACGCTCACGCTCAACACCGGGCCCGACGCCGTCAACCGCGGTGTCGGCAACACCAACGACGGCGATGAGAACTTCACCGTCTCCGACGCCGGCGGCACCTCCACGAACGAGACGGTGAACGTGTCCAGCATGGGCTATACCACCACCTACACCGGCGTGTCGACCATCACGGCCAACATGGGGCTCGGCAATGACACAATCGACCTCTCCACCGTTACCGCCAACACCGTGATCACCGGCGGTGAAGGCAAGAACACGATCATCGGAGGCAAGGGTTACAACACGATCGTCGAGACCGGCTTCGCCGCCTACAACCTGGGCGGCAGCGTGCTCCAGATGGGGCCGAACAGCTCCGATACCTTCCAGAACATCCAGGACGTGCAGCTCACAGGCGCCCCGGGTGGGAGCACCACGTTCAACGTCCAGAACTACATCGGGAACGACACGCTGCAGGGAGATGGGAACGGCAACACATATAATGTTACGTTCAGTAGCGACGGAACCACGACCATCCAGAACACCGGCACCGGCGACTCGGCGAACATCGTGCTCGGCCAGGGAAGCGACCCGGTGACGATCACCTCGAGCACGGTCACCCAGGGTGTGAACACGGTGGATTTTGGCCCGAGCGTGACCCTGCTGAGCGTGACCGGCACGGCCTCGAACGTGCCCTACACGATCCAGACCACGCCTGCGAGCCCCGCCACAACCACTCTCAACACCGGCGATGGCAACGATGTCGTGAACGTGCAGGGGACCTCGGGGCCGACCACCATCAACGCCGGCGCTGGGACCGACGTGATCAACGTCGGCTCGCAATCCCCCGCCGGCTCGGGCCCGCCGCCCACGCCCGGCAGCACGGCGAGTACCATCCAGGGCATGCTCACCGTGGCCACCACCATCGGCAACGTCACCCTGAATGTCGATGACTCGGGCGATACGCGCCCTGTGAGCACAACGCTCACGAACGCCGCGCTCGTCGGTCTTGGCATGGGCGCGGGGGGAATCGCCTACACAAATCTCACAGCTCTTAATGTGTACCTCGGTTCTGGTGGTGATGTCTTCAACATTCAGAGCACAGCCCAGTTCGCACTCACGACCCTCATCGCCGCGGCCGGCAGCGCGGCGAATTCCTTCAACATCGGCAGCCTTGCGCCCACGCTCTCAGGCGGCAACGTCCAGGGCATTCTTGGCCAGGTTGTCATCCAGGGCGCGGGGGCCGATTCGCTCGTCGTCGATGATTCCGGGGATACGAACCCCCAGTCCGCCACGCTCACAAACACCAGCTTGACCGGGCTCTCCATGGTTTCTAACGCGGTCACGTACTCTGGGCTGGGCAGCTTGAAGGTCAACCTGGGTACAGGGGGCGATCTCTTCAATATCCAGAGTACCGCCGCGGCCACCACAACCACCCTCGTGGCGCAGACGTCCGGCTCGGCGGCGAACACTTTCAACGCCGGCAGCCTGGCCCCAACGCTGAACGGCGGTGTGGTGGGGGGCATCCAGGGGCCTCTCCTCATCGACGGCACCGGCGCGGATACGCTCAATGTCGACGACACCGGCGACTCGACCCCACGCGCCAACACCACGCTCACCGACACCACGCTCAATGGACTCGGAATGGGCGCAAGCGGAATCACATTCTCACAGATCAATCCCACGGCGGGCACGAGCAGCCTCCACACTCTGACCATCAAGCTCGGACCGGGCGGAAACACCAACTTCACCATCAACGTCGACCTCAACTTGCCGTATCTCACGACCGTGACCGCGGGCACGCCCAATGACACGGCGAACGTGACCTATCAGCACGGCCAGAATGGCGTCCTCAACCTGATCGGGTTCCATCTCTCTGGCAGCCAGGTCGTCAACGGCAACGTGAACGGGCTCATCGACGAGACGAAGTTCCAGAACGTCCCCTTGCTCACGATCAATGGCGATGTGACTCCGACGGGTGAGATCATAGGCGTCAATATCCAGCACCTGGTTGTCAATGGAATCTTCGCCGGGCTGCTCAACGTGAGCGGGAACCTGGGCCAGATGGATGTGACGAACGACCTCTCCGGGGTGATCCAGGTGGGCGGCACGCTCTCCACGCTCAACGTCCAGGGGGGCACGCCCGGCTCGATCACCGCGGGCCGGGTTGGCGACATCGCGGTCCAGGGGGGCTACGGCCCAGTTGTCCTTCAGGTCAACGAGAACGGCACCGAACGCACGGTGGAAGCGGCCGTTCCTGGAACCCCATATCCGCAACCGATCGCACCTCCGCCGCTCACGCCCTACCCGACCTCGGAATCGTCGGATGCCAATCCCGCCGGGTTCAACTTCCAGTTCCTGTACGAGGGCCTTGCGGCCGTGTCTGCTTCGGGCTCGCCCTTGTCGCTTGCGAGCCCTGACCTCAACGTGCGCGTGGACAACTACAGCGGGTCGTACGCCCCCGACCAGTACGACCTCTCACTCGCCGCCTGGAGCCCTACGCAGAAGTTCAACCTGGCGCGGATCGATTCGGTGAATCCCTCCTCGATCCGCTCGCTCTCCATCGAGGGCGACCTGCTCACGCAAATCTCGACCATGGCACAGCAATTTCTCCAGCTTCCGGGGACAACCCAGGGGGGCGTGGTGCTTCCCGCCGATGCTCTCGCCAGCGTGGCCGTGCGCGACTTTGCCCCGCCCAGCTCCATCATGGCCCAGAGCATCCAGGCCGTGGCCTTCGGCGAGTATCAACAACCCACGGGTGCGATCAAGCCAGGCAATACCGCCAGTTACACGAACGCAGACGCGCTGCTCACGCCAGGAACCGCAATCGCGCTTGCCAATCAAACTCTCCGCGTCCCCTTCAGCACCCAGTACGATTCCGCGCTCTTCATGGGCACGCTGCCCAACCAGAGCATCTTCGGCGTCCAGGACGTGCTCTTCGTCGACGAGGAAGCAAGCTCGGGCGCTGCCTCCGATCCGCGCGGCGGCGTGACAGCCCTGGTAACCACCACCCTCATCCCGCTCGGCACGATTCGCCCCGCCCACCTCTCCTTGCCAGCTTATACGAAGAACCCCTCGAATGAGCAATCGTCGATTCAATCGATCGCCCTGAACGGCATCGGCGGCTCGATCCAGACCGGACTCGCCATCAGCCAGGCGATCACGAGCACTGGACCGCTCGGCGACCTGATGCTCACGGGTGCAAGCGGGCTCACGGCCGCGGTCTCGGCCCCCAGCATCTTCGGAAACATCGAGGCAACACGCGGACCAATCACCGGCTCGATCACCACCACGGGGATCGAATTCGACCCCGTCACGGGTGCCCCTTCGACCGTGCCGGGCACACTGGGCTTGCTCAGAAACCCCGGCACCGCCCAGGCCGCGGTCACCGAGATCCTCGCGGCCTCGGGAGGCTTTAGCGGCAAGATCTTCAGCACAGCCCAGATCCAAAGCCAGATCATCGTGAACGGCACGCTCTCGGGCCTCATCGCCGCCGATGGCGATCTGGGACTGAACTCACCCAACCAGTTCGGCACTCCCACGCTTTACGGCGGCGTGATCGTACACGGACCGATCAGCGGCCAGGTCGTCACCGAGGGGAACCTGGTCGGCAATCTCGACGCCTATGGCGGACTCTCAGGCGGGCGTATCGTCGCGCAGGGGTCGATCCTGGGAAACGTGGTCATCGATGCTCGCTTCCTCGCCGGCAGCGCGATCGTGTCTGGCGGATCGATCGGCGGTATCTCACCCACGACTTACCTCACCATCCAAACCCCAGGCATCCAGGGTTTCGTGGCCGCGATCGGGCAAGTCGCCTTCGCGCCTTACTCCCGCCCGCAACCCGCCAGCCAGATCTTCGAGAACCTGGCAAGCGGATCGCCGAACGCCAACGCCGTCGATGCACTCTTCGCACAGGTCGACCAGGATCTCCTGAACGACGCCCTAAGCGCGCTTGCGCTCGACGTCTACGGCCTGGCGGATCACAGCGGCACGCTTGGCTACACGCGGCCGGCATAGCCGAGCGCGGCTTCGCGAAACGCGCGGGCTCGCTCGCGGCCTTATACATCAGCATATTCACACGTGAGCTGTGATTCACGGTAACACCGGGATCGACACGTGCGAAGGATGCCTCGGCGTGCGGTGGACAGAATGCGTCGCGGGCCGAAAGTCTCTTTCCTTCGCCTCGAAGATGTTGGGCACAAAGGTCTGCGGATTGCGGTCGATGAGCGGAAACCACGTGCTTTGCACCTGCACCTTGATCCTGTGCCCTTTCAGGAATGTGTAATTCTGCGTATGCAGGCTAAACGTGTAGGGCTCAACCTGGCCCGCGGGGATCGGCTCGGGATGCTCAAAACTCTTGCGATAGCGCCCGCGGAAGACCTCGTTCGAGACCATCAGGTGATACCCGGCCAGGCTCCAGTCCTCGGGATAATGCTCGGGATACACATCGATGAGCTTGACGACCCAGTCGGCGTCGGTGCCCGTGGTTGATGCAAAAAGATGCGCCACGACCTCCCCCGCGATGGTGAGATCGTGGTCCAGGGGCGCACTTTCCCAGCAGAGCACGTCCGGGCGCGCGTCGACGAACCGCTGATCCTCCACCAGCCACTCCGGCCAGCCGGAGCCCCCCTCGAAGTAGGTCGCCAGAATCGGCCGATGCCGGTACGGAACAGGGTGCGCGGGGTCGGAAACAAACGTGTCGGCCTCGGTCTCTCCGCCGCCCGGAGGATCAAACCCAAGCGCCTTGCCCGCGTGAAAGTAAAGCTTCCGCTCGGTCGTTTGCTTGAGGGGAGGCCAGGCGTCGAACCTGCGCCAGCGGTTCGTCCCAGCCTCGAACGTCAGGGCCTCCGGCAGCGCGAGCTTGCCCCGGCCCTTCAAAAAATAGGCGAACCACGCGGCCTGAACCTCGTCCCGAAAGTACTTCCCCGTCGCCTGATCAAACGGGATCGGGCCCAACCGATCCCCCGGCCCGTGCGACCAACCACCGTGATTCCACGGGCCCACCACCAGAAAGTTCAGCCCGCGCGAGTCGTGCTGCTCGAGCGCTTCATAAATCCGCATCGGGCCGTAAAAGTCTTCCTGATCCCACCAGCCAGCGACGTTCAGCGTGGGAACCTTCACCTCCTTGAGCCTGGGAATCAGGGTCTGCCGCTGCCAGAACCCGTCGTAATCCGGGTGCGCGACGTAGTCATTCCAGGTTGGGATCTTCCCATGCAAATATCGGTCATTGACATTGGAGAGCGCCCCCAGCCTGAGATACCAATCAAATGTGTCATGGCGGTCGAACACGAATCGAGCGGTGTTCTTTCCCGTTTCCATCATCGCGGCGTATTCGAAGCCGTAACTAAGCCGGAACGCGCCATTGTGATGGAAGTCGTCGCCGAGCCACATGTCGGCCGGCGAGGCCTGGGGCGAGATCGCCTTGAGCGCGGGATGCGGCTCGATCGCCGCCATGATGGTCGTCCAGCCCACGTAGGAGATCCCCAGCATCCCCACGCGGCCGTTGTTCCGAGGCACATTCTTGATCAGCCAGTCGATCGTGTCGTAGGTATCAGTCCCCTCGTCGAGCGCACGGGCATCGCCCGCGCCTCGCGCCGGGCGCTGCATCACGAATGTCCCTTCCGAGCCAAACTTGCCCCGGATGTCCTGCGCGACGTAAATGTAACCATCGTCCATGAGCGTCTTTACATATGTTGTGAACGCCCGCTCGGCCGAGCCGATACCGTACGGCGTGCGCGTGAACAGAATCGGCAGGTCGCCTTGCTGGTTCTTCGGCCGAAAGATCCGCGTATGCAAGCGCACGCCGTCGCGCATCGGGATCATCTCTTCGCTCTTCTGGTACGGATCGTCCTCCTGGGCCATAACCGCCTCAGGCAAGAGCCCGAGCCCAAGCGCGAACACACAAACCCCAGCGCAAAGCGTGCGATTCACCATGAGTTTTGTCTCTCTCTCTCTGGGGAGCGACCGTCGATTGCCGTTTCGGGGGTCTCGGCTGCTGGGAACCGGGCGCTGGAGACGCCGCCGGGGTCGATTCCTCCACGCAGGCCCGAGCTGTTCTGTTCCCGACAGCGACCAAAAGCCGAGCCCAGGATATCACGGATCAAGGCCAGAAGTTCCATCCCGGACGAACTCCCCCCTCGGCCCGCGGGCGCCAACCGCGAGCCGCCGCCACCAACCGCCATATTGCCAAGGAACACCCGCGGGATTCTCCCGCTCACAACCAAACCGCCGCCCGCCGACCGCCGGGGCTTTGACCGCGGTGGCTCGCGGTTGAGCCCCTGGCCGCCGAGCCGCACGGTTGAGCCCCGCGACCGGTCACCGGCTCACCGCCGCCGGTCTGGCCGACTCAACGCCGCCGGTCGACGCGACTCACCGCCGCCGGTTCTTCCGTCTGCTCTCTTTCTGGCGCCGGCGTTCTTCCTTCCGCTTCTTCCGCTCCCTGGCCTCCGCCGAGTCGTCCCGCCGCTCCTGCGCCCGCCCAGCGTTCTCTACACGCCTGGAACCGGCCGGATTCGTGTCACTCACACTCGACGCAAGCTCTTTCTCAGTAACGGCCTGCGACACGTTTTCCGGGCCGTTGGGTTCGCTTCGCAAAAGCGCGGTGGGTTCGCTCGGAACAGAGGCAATGGCTTCGGTTTGTTCCAGAGTCGAGTCGCCGTCAAACCCGACCCTGTCGCCCGTCTCACCCTGCCTGCCCGGCACGGCGTCGGCCTGGAGGTCCAACCGATCGCGCTCCCCATACTGACTTTGCATGTCCAGGTTAGGGGGATTTGTGTTGTTCGAACTCGACGTAACTTCCTGCAGTACATCGGCCTGCGACACGTTTTGCGGGCCGTTGGGTTCGATTCGCAAAAGCGCGGTGGGTTCGCTCTGAACAGGCACCGTGGCTTCGGTTTTTTCCAGCG
>DAIDHX010000207.1 GCA_027451885.1 Planctomycetales bacterium | reverse complement strand
ATGATCATGAATCCACTCTCGCCTTCTATTCCACCGAGCCCATGAAGAACCTGGTCGGACCCGGGATCGCCCGCGCGGAATACGGCGGTGCGCTTTTCCTGTTCCCGCCGCGGATCATCCCCGACGTCTGGCAGGACAGGCGGCTCGATTTTGCCGACACGCTCGAGGATCGCATTCTCGCCGCCGCCCTGTTGCACACCCAGGAGCGCCAGGTTGTACTTGCCAGCCCCGCGCCGCCCGCGAGCTCCTGGCGCAGACTCGCCAGACGATATGGCCGCAAAATCGTGCACCTGCCGCTCAAACGCTTCAGCGCCAGCCTGGTCGAGCGGCTCCGCGTCTTCCACGTGCTGAACGGAAAAAACGTGCGATCATATGCCGCTGACTTTATTCGTGATGAGTGAGGCTCTCGATGACCAACGGAATCTTGCTGTTCTGTCTGGCGGCGCAGGCTGGCCAGGGGGGGGCAGAGACCTTCAACGCGCCCAAGTACGGCCTCAAGGTCGAGCTGCCGAAGGACTGGTCGATCGCCGCGCGCGAGGAGGACGACCGCATCTTCGTGGCGCTGATCCCCCAGAAGGATTTTGACCGCCCCGGCGTGGCGGCTTGCGAGTTTGGTGCAGCGCCCGAGAGCCTGGACGAATACCGCTCGCGGATCGACAAAAGCGCCCAGATTCGCCCCCGCGCCGCGGGGAAACTGGCCTCGAACAAGATCCTCGAGGGACCAGGCGGACCGCGGCTCGAAACGGTGTGGGAGTTCCACCCGAACGCCGGCGGCTTCTGGCACGAGGTCACGGTTCGGCTCGTGCGCCATCGCCAGCTCTACAGCTTCATTCTGAACGTCGAGGACTCGGCTTACGCACAGGCGCGGCCGCAGTTTGACAGGCTCGTGGCCGAGGCCCAGTTCACGGCTCCCAACACAGGGGCCGACCTGCTCGCGAAGTCTTCGAATCGGTGGATTCAGCGCGAGTATCGCTTCGCCATCGACCTGCCGGAGGGATGGGCCCCCGTGCTCGCTCCCAGCGCGGTGGCGCTCTTTTACGCCAGCGGCGAGCCCCATGGCGTCTGGGCCGATAACGTGCTCGTGCTCGCCCATAAACAGAGGGATCTCGATCTCCAGGCCCTCGCGCGCGACCTGCCCGACCAGATCAAGAAGGAAGAGCCCGGCTGCGAGGTCCTCTCCTGCAAGATCGTCCCCCAGGCGGGCGCCCAGGCGCTCGAGACCGTCGTCCGCACCACGCGCGGGCCGTTCTCCATGACCGTCATCGAACGCCGGTTCCGAGGCGCACGCTTCGATTACGAGGTCAAATACACCATCGAATCCAGGCGCTTTGATGCACTTGCGCCCCGGCTGCGCAAGAGCCTGGACAGCTTCAAGGAAACCCCGGGCGACGTGCCGCACAAAACCCCCGCACGCGCAGCCTGAACCACGACCACCGGCAACGCGAAGCCCGGCTGATCCCTCAATCGAGACCAACTTCCCGCGGTGGATGCGCCCGTGATTCGCCGCATGTTCCGGTCCGCAATCCTGGCCGCATTGATCGTTTCTCAGGCCGTCTTTGCCCACGAAGAATCCCCCTGGGTCGGCGAGCAGGTGGTCCAGTAGCAGAGCAACTTCCAGCTCGCTTCCGGCAGCCGGACAATCCGCGTGAAGGGTGCCGAGCTCTACAGCGTCGTCGATTCCGAAGGGGACCGCCTGCACCTCCACTCGGAACGCGTGCGGGGCGCAATCCAGACCAGCCAGGTGATCCCGGTCGAAGACGCTGTCCCGTATTTCGCCCAGTCCATCAAGTCCCACCCCGACGACACGTTCGGTTGCGCCGCGCGTGGAGTCGTTCTGGCCGGAATCAGTGGCGACTTCGAGGCCGCTCTCGCCGATCTCAACGAGGCCATCCGCCGCCAGCCCCGCGATGCCTACGCGTCCATTCAGCGCGGGGGCGTCTGGATCACCTGCCTCCGCGGGTTCGGCCGTCACGCCTTCACAATCGCCCGGGCGCCAGCCGAGGTCGCCGTCATGGACCGCGGAATCGTCAACAAACGAATTCCAGGAAAAATTCCGACGCACTGCTTGCCCCCCTCGGTCCCGTTCAGGACGCGTGCTCAAGACCCTCGAGGATCGATTTCGCACGCAACGATTCCTCAGTCTGTGCGAGATCAGCCGCTGTCATGGGTTCGGTCTGCGCGGCGTGATGGGTTCGGTCTGTCGCCGCGTTTGGGTTCGTTTCGTCGACGACGTCTGGTCTGGCGGTTCTCCTTTGGTGGATTCACGTTGTGGCGAGCCTGGGTTCGTTTCGCACGCGCGGTGGGTTCGGTTTGGTGTGTCAGGAAAAGTCTCGGTGATCCTGTCAGGTGAAAGGAACTGACCATGGCAATTGCTCGTTCGCCATGAAGCCGACCCAGCGGCGTGGTGGGTGACCACCGCGTCGAAGCCTGGGAACGCGATGACGTCAGCCGT
>DAIDHX010000206.1 GCA_027451885.1 Planctomycetales bacterium | reverse complement strand
GTCGATGCCTGCCTCAACTCCCTGCGATTGGCCCAGAAGTTCAAGATGAAACACGGTCTGGAGCGGGCCACCTTCGCGCAGATGAACCTGTTCAGGCCGGGGCTTCGAGACGGCTTCTTCGACTACGTCATCTCGAACGGCGTGTTGCACCACACCAGCGATTGCCGCGCTGCGTTTCAGAGGATCTGCCGCCTGGCCAGGCCCGGCGGCTACATCATTGTGGGCCTCTACTCGGCATTCAGCAGGAGAATCCACCAGGTCCGCCGGCTCCTCCATCACTACACCGGGTTCACCAGTCGCTGGCTCGACCCGCAGCTCGGCCGGATGTCCGCGCACGGCAAGCGCGCGGCCTGGCTCAACGACCAGTACCGGCACCCGCACGAGACCCTCCATCACATTGGTGAGGTCCTCGGCTGGATGCAGGAGGACGGCGTCGAGTTCGTGAACTCCATCCCCAGGCCCGAGCCTGGCCCGTCACTTTTGCCCGACGAACGCCTGTTCGAGCCCCGCGGCCAGGGCAGCGCGGCCAGCCGGTTCCTGAGCCAGCTCGCCGACCTCGGAAGCGGCTATCGCGAGGGGGGCTTCTTCACCATCATCGGTCGCCGGGCGGGGGAGGCCGCAAGATGATTGGCCCGCAATTCCCTGATGAACCCGCGCCCAGGGCGAGCGATCGCACCCTCCGCCAGTTCGCCGCGCTCTGCATCCTCATCCTCGGCGGCCTGTTCGCGCTGAGCTGGTATCGCCACCACGGCTCACCGAGCGTCTCCGCCTGGATCGGCCTGTCCCTCGCCCTCCTCGCGGGACTCCCCGGCCTCTTTCATGTCGCCTGGATCCGACCGGTCTTCCTGGCTGCCTCAGCCCTCACGCGCCCCATCGGCCAGGCCACGGGCATGCTCCTCCTTGCGCTCCTGTATTTCGGCTTCATCACGCCGCTGGCGTGGCTTCTCAGGCGGACGGGCCGCGATTCCCTCGAACGGCCGCGCGCCACGAGCTCAACCTACTGGAGCCCCGTCGTCGAACCCGATTACGTCTGCCGATATGTTTATCAGTACCAGAAGCAACGAGGGTCCGCTTTTGCACCCCAAACTGGAGCCAGTCATGGATCCGTCGAATCCCCCACCCGATAACGCCACGCTCCTCAAGGCCGCCCCCAACCCGGGATTCCTTCGCTCGATCCTGGACTTTGTCTGGAGCAGCCGCAAGTTCTGGATGCTCCCGCTCCTCATCACGCTCCTGCTCCTGGGCGTTGCCCTCGGCCTGGTCAACACCGCGGCGGCTCCGTTTATCTACACCCTCTTCTAAACCCGAGTGAGCCCGATCCCACGGTCGAACTCAGCGTGCCCGAATCTGCTGAATCGGTCAGCCGAATCCAGGTCAAATGGCGGTCCGAGCGCAGCCCGAAAGGCCAGTCTCGAGGCGTGTGGCAAGCTGCGATCGCCTCGGCCGCGGTTCGGGCCAGGACGGTCCCGGTCCCGAAGGAATCGATCGCGCTTGCCCTCTTTCCGCCCGGTAAGATGACATTCACCAGCAAACCGGAACGCCAGTCATGCGCTGGGAGTTACCCGATGAGTCTCACGATCGCGTCTTCCCCAGCTCCGCCCCAGGTCGGCTATTTTCGAAGACAACTCCCTGTCTTCATCATCCTGGGCACGTTTCTCGCCTTGACTCTGCCGCTCTGCCTCCTGAGCCTGACCGACCCCAGCCTGCTCGAACGGTATTATGTGAAACCCATCTTCATCTGGACCCTGGGCAGCACCCACTTTGTCATTACCCTTACCATCTACCTGCAAAGCCGCAACCTGCACTACTTCAATAGTAGCTGGCAGAACCGGCTGCTCTACTTCGCCATCCCCCTGGCAATCTTCGTTCTTTTCGACTGTTACTCCGCGCTCCAACTGGCTGTGATCGCGCCCGCGTTCGATGGGATCTTTCGCGCGGGGATTCGCTTCATGGATAATCATCACGTGACCCGCCAGAGCTTCGGGGTGACACAGTTGTTCATGAAACGCTCCGGCCTGGCTTGCCCGCCCTGGCTCCGTCCGACTCAGGACGCGTTCTTCCACCTGATGACTGGCATGCTCCTTCTTACCTATTTCAGCGGCGGCACGTTCAACCCCGCGAACTGGCTGATGCTGCTTTGCGCCGCCATTGCCGCCGCGCTCTGCATCGTGGTCGTTGCCGGTTTCGTGATGACGTCGCGACATTCCGGCCAGCGCGGGGCGATGATGGCCCCCGTCGCCTATTTTCTCATGCAAAGCGTGTCGGCAGCGCTCGGGGTCTATCAAACGTCGCTTTACGTCTACTGCCTGGCCATGCACTACGTGGAATATCATGTGCTGATGATGCCTCGCTGCTTTGACATCCCGCTCGACCCGAGCACGCGAACCGACCGACTTTTTGATCGCCTCCGCGCCAACAGGACCGTCTTCTACGGGCTGATCCTGGTGATCGCGGGTCTGGCCACATACATGAGCTGGATCACCATGGGGTGGCTAATGCACAAATCGTGGGGCCAGTGGCCAGCACCCTATCGGTTCTTGCTGGCGATGTTCGATGGTCTGTTCGTGTTTCACTACTTCATCGAGTCGCTGATCTGGAAGTTTGGGAATCCGTTTTACCGATCCGCGCTTGGTCCCTTGTATTTCGCCACCGGTGAACAATCTCGCTCGCCGCAAGGCACGTAAGCCCGCGACCCTCGTAGGCTCTTTCGGCCGGCACGATCGCTGCGCGGCCTGCCCGGCGGAGTCACACCCGCGACCTCACCTCGCACCCGCGCGAGCCACCCAGGGCAGGAGCACCCCACTCGCCCGCAATCCCCGCACGCTCAGTACAAACTCCCAGAGCCGCCCACAAATCGAGCCAATTTCTCGTTCGAGCCTCACAAAGATGCGGCATGCTCCCGATGGGCAAGCGCCGATCCCACGCAACTCCCAGGCGCCGCCGCACGTGATTTCGCAGCCTGTTCCCTGACCAAATCCCTCAGTCGCCCGAGCGCATCTCGAGAACAAATTTCCTCCTACCGAAGCATCACCCCGGAACACCCAGACCCGCACACGGCGGAAGCATTCGAGCCCGCGCACCACCCTGCGCTCATTTCCAACGATCATGACGCCTGTATCGATTGTGAGCTTTCCGCGGACGCACACCCTCATGAAGACCGAACCCATCACGCGGCGACAGACCGAACCCACCGCGCGGCGCAGAACGAACCCACCGCGCGGCGACAGACCGAACCAATCGCGGCGACAGACCGAACCCATCGCGCGGCGACAGACCGAACCCAGGCCGTCCACAGGCGCTGCGGAATCTGCACATGTGTTGCAATCAGAAGCAATTCACTCAGGATCAGCACCGGAGCGGACCGAACCCACCGAGTCTGGTCTCATCAATGACTCGAGGGTGGGGCGCTGCAATTCCTGGCCATTCTGGGGAGCGTAGCCGGTTGCACAACGCCGTTCCATGGTGGGGGAGCATGTTACACAATGCCGCTTCCTTCATTGAGGATCGTTTCGGCCCGGCCGCGTAAACTGGATGGGAGCGACCCCGGGAGGTTGGATTCGGGACCCGATCGGATGAGTACGGGAGGAGCCGCGGAGTCAGCGATGCCGAGGAGCAAGGACCAGAACGCACGGTTCGCCACGACCCACTGGAGCCTGGTGCAGGCTGCGCGTGGACCGTCCACGAGCCCGGCCCGTGCTGCGCTTGCCACGCTCTGCGAGGCGTACTGGTATCCGCTTTATGCCTTCGTCCGCCGCCGCGGCCTGAACGCCGAGGACGCCCGCGACCTGACCCAGGCGTTCTTCGCGCAGGTTCTCGAGAAGCAGGTGCTCGATGCCGCCGACCCCAACCGAGGCCGCTTCCGCGCGTTTCTGCTCGTGGCCTGCCGGAACTTTCTGGCCCGGGAGGCTGATCACGCCCGAGCCCAGAAGCGAGGCGGAGGCCGCGCAGTGCTCTCGCTCGATTTCACGGCCGGCGAACATCAGTATCTTCACGAGCCCGCCCACGAAACGACCGCCGAACGCCTCTTCGAACGGCGATGGGCGCTCACGCTGCTCGATCGCGTGCTGGGCATGCTGGCCGAGGAATACGCGCGAGCGGGCAAGTCGAGCCTGTTCGAGCGGCTGCAGCCGACCCTCGTCGACGATGCGAAGTCCACCAGCCACGCCGCGATCGCCGCGGGCCTGGGCATGACTGAAGGCGCGGTCAAGGTCGCTGCGCACCGGTTGCGGAAGCGATTCCGCACGCTCCTGCGTGATGAGATCGGCAAGACCGTGGCAACGCCCGAGGATGTCGACGACGAGATTCAGCTCCTGTTTAACGCCCTTCGCCCGGACTGATCCTTTCGCGTGTAACCTTTCGCCGCGATTCCGTTAGAAAGGCTAGAGGAGTGAGAATCCTCCCCGAGTTGAGGAGCCCACGATGCCAGAGACACAGCCTTGCCCGCGCTGCGGCGCCCCCCGGCCGAGCGATGCTACAGCCGGTCTTTGCCCGGCCTGCCTGATGCGCGAGGGCTTTCGCGGCTCGGCCTCGGCCGAGACCGGGCCGGCCGGGGCCGGGGCATCGGCGCAGGGAGGCTTTATCGCACCAGAGCCAGCCGCGATCCAGCCGCTCTTCCCGCAGCTTGAGATTCTCGAACTGCTCGGGCAGGGAGGCATGGGGGCTGTCTACAAGGCACGCCAGCCACGCCTGGATCGCCTGGTCGCGCTCAAGATCTTACCCCCCGCCGCCGGCGCGGATCTCGCATTCGCCGAACGGTTCGCACGCGAGGCACGCTCGCTCGCAAAGCTTAACCACTCAGGAATCGTCGGCATCCACGACTTCGGACAGGCGGGAGACCTTTATTACCTCATCATGGAGTATGTCGACGGGCTCGACCTGCGCAGGCTGATCCACGATCGCAAGCTCGAGCCGGCCGAGGCGCTCCGCATCGTGCCCCAGCTCTGCGACGCGCTCCAGTATGCCCACGATGAGGGCGTCGTCCATCGCGACATCAAGCCCGAGAACGTGCTCGTCGATCGCAAAGGGCGGATCAAGATCGCCGACTTCGGACTCGCCAAGCTACTCGATCCCTCCACACCCGACGCAGGGCTCACCGGCACCCGGCAGGTGATGGGCACCTGGCGCTACATGGCGCCCGAGCAGGTCGATCACCCCCGGAGCGTCGACCATCGAGCGGATATCTACTCACTCGGCGTGGTGTTCTACGAGCTCCTCACCGGCGAGCTCCCCATCGGCCGGTTCGAGGTTCCCTCGCGCAAGGCGAAAGTCGACGCGCGGCTCGACGCCGTGGTGCTCAAGACGCTCGAAAACCAGCCCGACAGGCGCTATCAGCATGCGAGCGAGGTGAAAAGCGACGTCGATTCGATCGTGGCCGGTCCAGCACCGGACAGGCCGCGGGATGATTTCGAGCCAGACATCGGGGCTGGCAAGGCTGAGCCCGTGGCCTGGCGTGCGCTTGTGCAAACGGCCCTGGCGGGAGACAGAAATGCACAGATCCAGATCCGCTCATTCGTTGCGTGGTTCCTGCGAGCGCTCGGCACCGTGCTCCTGTTCGCCTGGGTCTTCCATATCATCCCGGGGAATCTCGGCCTGTTCCTCTGGCTGGCGGTCAGCTCGATCGGGTGGTCGCTCCCCTCGTTCGCCGCTCGGGCTGCCCATGGCAGACTGAGGGCCGCACTCAGCATCCGCGATCCGCAGGTTCGCGACGCGTCGCTCGCCCAGCTTGCGCTCGACGCAGCCGACGAGGGGGACGGAGAGACGTCGCTCGAGGCAGTCTCATCCCTCGCGTCCCAGGAGCTCCGCGAACAGATCGCCGCGCGCACAGCGCGGAAGCTTGGCGAAGCGGGACTGGCCGCCTTTGCCTACCAGGCCGCGAACCTGATCAAGACACCCCAGACACGCGACGAGGTGCTGCGTTACCTGGCGCACTTTCAGTGAGCCACGCTGCGCAGGACCCGCGATCCGCATCCCAATGAGCCCGAGTCTTACCTAAAACGCCATTGCAAATCCCAGAAACGCAATCGTTCTGGGGGACGCGGGAGTGACGCCGAAGTTGTAGCTACCGAAGACGGCCAGGCGCTCCGTAACCGTTTGCACCGCACCCACTCCAACCACGGTCACATTTGGGATCCTGGGATTGAGAACGTCTTGAAGCGCGGCAAGGCGTGGCAGTGCGGCTTCGTTATAAAAACCGTGACAGAAGACATCCAGTCCCCTGGTGATCTTACGCTCAAACGACCACTGAACCCCGACCTCTTCGAGGATTCGGCCCGTCGCGTTCTGGAGCCCAACCACGCCAACGTTGGACTCAAACACGATGTCGAATGGTAGCGTCTCATCGAAGAGCAGGCTGATCGAAGGCTGAGTGCCTCGATCGAACGCGGGAGAGCCAAAAGTGGTTTGCAGATAAACTTCCACCCCGAAAGCGGGGATGTGATAACGCCTGTTTTCTTCCCAGAAGTTGGCCTTGAAGTCGAAGACCAGCGGCGAGATGCCGGTCTGAGCCGGGCGCTTCAGGTTTGTCGCCTGATAGGTTAACCCGTTCGAAAACACGCGGAATTCCAGGTTATCTGTCAGCCCGTAGCGAATCAGGTAATTCCACTGATACGCACTCCCCCTCAATCGATTCAGTTTGGCATCGTAGAGGCCAAGCGGCGAATTCTCGATATAGAGCCGACCTTTGGGCAGGGTAAACGCGCTGTTGGGGAACGTGGCGGTATCGGGACCAGGCTCGCGGATATCGGCCTTCATGCGCCTGGAGATCTGATCCTTGAGCGCCTCGGCTGGGTCTGGCTCGGCCAGAAGCCAGCGATCCTCGAAAATCAGGTTTGAAAGCCACGGGAACAGAAAGCGGTCGTGTTCGCCCTCCACGCCAAAGCGATCCCGGTAGTAGTCAGCAGGGTCGGCCGTAAGATTGGGAAACGAGTATTCTGGTTCGTCATCGGCCTCTTGATCACGATTCACTCCCACCTTGACCCCGGAGGGCTTGAGCCACATCCCCCCTGATGGATCGTCCGAATTCGCGCACGAGGCGTTCTCCTGAACCGCGGCGGCAAGCGCTTCGCTCGTTTCTCGAGAAGTCTCAGACGTATCCTGGAGCCGAATGACAGACCGCGCTCCAGGAGCGTGTCCGGCTGAGGTTGCCAGAGTGCTTTGATCGACCGTAGCACACCCACAGGTAATCCCCAGACACAGAAGCCAGATGATCGAAAGCCTTCGTGTACCTGGGGATGATGGGTGAAGAGATTGCGGCAATCGTGGGCCGGATCGATCGTGTTGTGCGACCAGCCCGGCCATGGATCGTTCCCCACACCGGACTGGCCACGAAATACCAGCGAACCCGCGCACGCCGAAGCTGCGGGGTGCAGAAAGACATGCATCTACCCGGTTTATCGGCCGTACAGACCGCGAAATTGACAAAGTTCTCAGAATCGCTAAAAGTTCCGGCTGCGCTGAACACCTGTGACTCGCACCCCTTCGCAGGCCGGGATAAGCGGTATTGAACAACTGCGGTGATTTCAACTCATGAAGTCAAGATCGAGGGACCCAGTGGGCCATGGTCAGAGCGCGAATCACGAGTCCAGGGAATCGACAGGAACTCGCGACCGTGGACGGCGAGTGGCGATCATGCGAAACGGACGTTCGACATTACGGCTTCCCAGCTCGTGGTCCGGACCACGGCTGATCTTTTGACGAATCACGCCAGGACGCAGCAAGCCTTTGTATGCAGTCTTCGTCGGCTCATCCCCACCCGCCCGGACGACCACACGTTTGGCTCGACAACTGACGATATCGCCGGTCGCGACCGTGCGCACGCGACCGCACTCGAGGCCAGCATCAAGCATGCTCGGCACGGCCTCTCGCAGGCAGTCCATCCACTGCTTACTACCAGGAGCGTCACACCTTGACTACTCTGATGGTGCGGCGGGGGCAGACCCTCGGGCGGCTGACGTGGTTCGGGACAACGTCAGGGATTCGCTGGGTCGAGCGCTCCTTCCCACGCACTTGCGAGATGATATTATGACGATATTTCGCGCGAGTCTTTCTCTCAGTGTTCGAGCTCATATCGTGATCGCGCCATTCGCCGGGATCGAGATCCGGGCTTTGCACCAGAAGTGGAACAAGGCGGGTCAGCTCTTTGTGCCGATTGCCCCGGTTCATAATCATGCTCGATCGATGAACTCGAATGTCCGTTGATAATCAGGTCCAGCTTGCTCGAGCTCTGGCGAACCAGGCAACCAGCGACCTTCACCCATCCGTCCTCGCTGCATCGAGTGCGGAAGGCCATGAGCGCCTGTGAGATTCATCCAGCGCCCGGGGAGATCCTTTTGCGGTCGAACCGCTGGCCGCGTCCACGACCTTCACCCGCTGATCGACAACCGCGGGAGCACGGCGCGAGACAGATTTGGGAGCGTCGGTTATACTCGTGGTTTCGTCATGATTACTTGCAGTACTATGTTCGATCGGTCACATGTGTGTTCGCAATCGGCTCGGCAGGCCGTCGAGGCAACTACCTCAGAACACACCGTCGATCCCGGATTGTCAACGAGCACAGCCGGGCGTTCGTGATGCGGATCGCGCAGTCAACAGCCGCGCGAGGCTCGCATCAATTGACGCAGTCAAATCCTGTCCAGAAGAACAAATACTGATTTCAGGATCCTGGCGTCACACGGTTGCGAAAGCCGAGTACCAGGTATGCTTGATTCCGACCCAACGCAACGTTGAACCAGTCTAACTCAAGCGAACATCAAGCAAAGCTCTCTTACATGCACGAGCGTACGGAGAATTCGGCTTGATGAGGACTCATGGCACGGGATGTGCCTCGCCTCGTTGAGGCAAATTTCAGTTGTTGTACATCACAAATGTTCTATTGGTCTTATAGAACAAAAACGACCAGTCGCGCCACAAAGATTCAAGTGACGGCTTCTCTGCGACTGGAAGTCCGAGGATCGGTACGAAACCTTCGCTTTTCATCGGACGTCCCGGAGAACTCACTCGCATGAGTGATATCTCACTTGTCTCCGGGTTCGATGACTCACGAAGGCCATAAGACCACACTCCGCTACCTCTCCCAACCGAGACGATTCGATTCGTTGCAACTTGATCTTCATGAGGAGGATTTGATCAATGCGTCATCTCATCACGCGTGCTACCGGTCTTGCGGGCCTGACTGCCCGAACAGCGAGGCAAACCCAGCGCCGGGGCATCAAGCGTCGACCGCGATTCGAAGACCTAGAAGCGCGTCAAGTCTTAAGCACCTACTACGTCGCCACGACGGGAAACGACAGCAACGCGGGGACGAAGGCTGCTCCCTGGCAAACTCTGCAGTTTGGTGTGAGTAATCTCCAACCCGGCGATACGCTTGATATTGAGTCCGGCAAGTACACGGGATTCATCGTGGGCTGGGACCCGCCGGGCCAGGGCGTCTACGGTACGATCGCCGGAACCGCGGGGAATCCGATCACCATCCAGGCGGATCCAAGCGCCCCGGCGGGTTCAGTCATCATCGACTCACGCAACAACAAGACGGCGGTTGGGATCGACCTGGAGCCCGGCGACAATTACATCACGCTCGCGGGACTGACCATCACGAATGCAAGCGGTACCATCACCAAGGATGGGATCAAGGCGACCGGGACCAATGACAGCATCATCAACAACACGGTGACAGGCGTCGGCGGTTTTGGCGTTTTCGCCGACAACGCGACCGACGTGCTGATCCAGGGAAACTCGATCTCCGGAACCACCGGAACCGGCACGACCGGGCACGGAGTCTATATCTCCGGCAGTACCAACGGGGCGGTCGTGAAGGGCAATACCATTTTCGACAACAGCTATATCGGACTCCACATTAATGGAGATGCCAGCGAGGGGGGAATTGGCTTGGTCACCAATGCCCTCATCGAAGACAATGTGATTTATGGGAATGGCCAGAATGGGATCAATGCCGACGGACTTCAGAGCTCCCTGATCGAGAACAACCTGATCTATGACTATCAGGACTATGGCATCGCGCTTTACCAGATCGATGCCTCGGCCGGCAGCTCGAACAACATCATCGTGAACAACACGATCGATGCCGGAACGACGGGCACTGCCGCCGCGATTCGAATCCTCGACCAGAGCACAGGCAACACCATCCTCAATAACATTTTGCTGGGCGCGGGCGGAATCACGCTCCGCATCAGTAGTGACAGCATGAGCGGCCTCGTCAGCAACTACAACGTTGTCGGATCGCTATTTCAGTCGGAGGACACTGGCGCCACTGAGTCCTTCGCGCAATGGCAAGCTCAGACGGGACAGGATGCAAAGTCTCTCACCGCAACCGACGCTCAGCTCTTCGTGAATCCCTCGCAGGGGAACTACCAGGAGCTGCCCACGAGCCCCTCGGTCGACGCAGGGACTTCCACCGACGCGCCCAGTACGGACCTTCTCGGCAATCCTCGTCCCGAGGGCAAAGGTTACGACATCGGTGCTTACGAATATCAAACGGGCACAATTCAGCCGCCCGCGGTCACAAGCGAGACCCCGGCAGCGAACACCTCGGCCGCGCCGATCACAAGCCTGGTGACGGCAACCTTCAATGAACCGGTCGTGGCCAGCACGATCTCGTTCGTTCTCTCAGGCCCCGGGGGCGCAACGATCCCGGCAACCTTGACCTATAACAGCACCACCAATACGGCGGACCTGGCGCCTGGCTCGCTCCTGGCGACATCGACGACATATACCGCAACGGTCTCTGGCGCAACCAACCTGTCGGGGACGGCGATGAGCAGCCCTGTGAGCTGGTCATTCACCACGACGGCTGACGGCACAATCCCCGCAGTCACAAGCGAGACTCCCGCTCCCAGTGCCACAGGCGTCTCAGTCACAGCGGGTGTGACTGCGACCTTTAATGAGCCGGTCCAGGCCAGTACGATCTCGTTCGTGCTCACTGACTCCAGCGGTACCGTGATCCCAGCCACGGAAAGCTATAACAGCACCACCGATACGGCCACCTTGACGCCAAGCTCCAGCCTTGGTCTCTCAACAACCTACACTGCGACGATCAGTGGGGTACAAAACCTTAGCGGCAATACCATGACCAGTCCGATGACGTGGTCTTTTACCACGTCTTCATCGCCTGGATCCGGACCCTTTAGTCTCTGGACCAACTCCACCACGCCCCAGACAGCCAATGCGAATGACACCAGTTCCGTTGAGCTGGGAGTGCAGTTCTATTCGGACGTTTCCGGCAGCATCACCGGAATCCGATTCTACAAGGGCAATCTCAACACAGGTACGCACGTGGCCGACCTGTGGACCAGCAGCGGCACACTCCTCGCCACTGCCACGTTTACCAACGAGTCTGCCTCGGGCTGGCAACAGGTCAACTTCGCCACACCGGTCGCAATCACGGCTGGAACGACCTACGTGGCAGGGTATCACACCAACGTCGGTTACTATGCCGACGACCAGAACTACTTCGCTTCTCAGTACAACAGCGGCCCACTTCATGTTCCGGCCAATGGAGGCGTCTTCGCCTACGGCGCAGCGGGTTCGTTTCCAAGCCAGTCCTGGAATGCCAGTAATTACTGGGTTGATGTCGTGCTCTCGACGAGCAGCAGCGGCACGGCACCGACTGTCTCGAGCGAGACGCCGGCGTCAGGCGCGACGGGAATCGCTGTCGGCTCCACGGTTGCAGCGACATTCAACGAGGCGGTGCAGTCGGGCACCATCTCCTTCTCGCTCACGAATTCGTCCGGCACCGCGGTCCCGGCGACGATGACGTATAACTCCACC
>DAIDHX010000205.1 GCA_027451885.1 Planctomycetales bacterium | reverse complement strand
CGGAGCCAGGGTCGCCTGCGCCAGCAGCCCAAGAATCACGAGCGTGGCCGGGCCGAGCCAGGGTGAAAGCTTGCCTCGAGCGAGCCCGGCCGTAACCACCACGCCCAGCGCCAGAATCGCGAGAAAAACCGCACGGTTGTCAAGCGGCGTCACCCCCAGAAGGATCGTGGCGATGACAACCCAGGCCGCTCCAGCGGGTCGATCCATGAAGTAGGACAGCACGGGTCGATACACTTCGACCATGCCGCGAACAAGCGGATTCGACTCTTCGGATCGAATGCGGCCCCGGATGACAACAGAGCAAAGCGCGGGCACGAGCGTCACGGCCAGGATCGCCGTCGCAATGAGCGCGCAGGTCTTGGTAAGCGCGAGCGGGTGGAACATTCGCCCTTCGACCCCGCCGAGCGCGAACACGGGTAAGAAGGACAGAATCATAAGAATGACTGCCGCCACGATTGGCCGGCCCACGGCCACGCAGGAGGAATTGATGACGTGCCCGGCATTGCGAGGAACGGGATCATCACCGAATTGCTCGCGCAGGCCGTGCAAGACGTTCTCGGCCATGACAACCGACGCATCGACGAGCACTCCGATCGAGATCGCCAGTCCCGCGAGCGAGCTTGCCGTGGTTGGAGCGTCGATCCATCCGAAACCTGAAAGCACGCGAATTGCCAGGAATGAAGCAAGGACAGCAAGGGGCAAAGAGGCAACGATGACGAATGCGGCCCGGAAGTGGAGCAGAATCAGAAACACGCAGATCGACGCCGAGATCATCGCCTCAACCACAGCGCGTACGACGGTGGCGATCGCTCCTTCGATCAGCGGCGAGCGATCGTAAAACGGCGTGATGCGTACACCGGCGGGTAGCTGCGGAGAGATTCTTCGGATGCACGCTTTGAGAAGCCGCGTGACTTCAAGTGGATTCGCGCCTCGGGTCATAAGCACAACCCCGCCCACAACCTCGTTCCCGTCTTTCTCGAGCGCGCCGCGGCGGAACCCTGGCGCCCGCTCCACCCGGGCAACGTCCCCAATCTGGACCCAGCCACCGCCCGGTATGGCCACAATGGACTGCTCCAGATCGTGGAGTACGGCGGTCGATTCGATCTCCCTCGAATCCGTCCGAACTCCCAGCCTGGCATTGGCACGGACGACGTGCTCCGCATTCGCGACGGTCATGACATGACCGCCAGCCGAGGCGTCACTCGCCTCCGCTGCTTTCACCACGTCGGCAAGTCCAAGGCCCGCTCGCTCAAGCTCAAGGGGATCGGGTGAGACGCGGTACTCGGCAGGAAAGCCGCCCACGCTCGAGACGTCGGCCACCCCCTCGAGTGCGGCGAGTTGAGGTCGAATCTGGTTGTCCTGAATCGCACGCAGCCGTCCCAGGTCAAGCCCACCCCCCTCGACCGTGTACCAGAAAATCTGTCCAGTCGCCGCGGCATCGGGACCAAGCCTTGGTTGAGCTGCCTCAGGTAGATTCGGCTCAAGCTCGGCGAGGCGCTCCTTGATTCGAGTACGCCCCAATCCCACATCAAGTGCATCCTCGAGGATCACGGAGATCATCGAGAAACCGACCTCGCTCGAGCCGCGTACCACCTTCACACCAGGCAGGCCCCGGAGCGCAGCCGACAACGGCGCCGTGACCCGAACCTCGATCTCACGCGGTCCGCGGCCTTTCCATTCGGTGAAGAGTATGACCTGGTTTTCGGAAAGGTCCGGGATGGCGTCGACCGGCGTCGCCCAGGCGGCCCACGCACCCGCGATCGCGAGCGTGAGGCCCGCGGCCAGAATCGGCGTCGGCCGTCGAATCGAGAACCGGATGATCGCGTCGATCATGGGGCTTGAGGTGAGTTCAGGCGGGAAAGATATGTTCCAGGATCGTCTTTGAAAGATTCCGCACAGCCGTCGCAGCAAAGAAAAACCACGCGCCCTTCCGCGACGGTTCGCACGGGAGTGCCCATCGAGCCGAGCGGCTTGCCCGTGACCGGGCATCGAGCCTGGCGCCTGGCCGCGGTTCGATCCGCGGGCACAAGCTGCGCGAGCGCTTGCTCAATGCGGTCGCTGGGAGACGTGGAACGGCGTTCGGGTGGCCTGGCAGAAGGATTTGCCTGCGCGACAGCACCACCGGTTGCACGCGCTCCGAAATAGGCCGAAGCGAGCGCGGGGTTGAGCCGGGTCTCCGCATCGAGCAAGAAAGCGCCCGAGGCGGCCACGCGGAGTCCTGGCTCGAGCCCGCTCACCACCGGATAGAAATCACCGCAGCGAGGACCGAGCATCACAGCAACGCCTTCAAACATTCCAGGCGCGGACTCGACAAAGACCACCGCAGAGCCGTCGCTTTCCAGCTCCACAACCGCCGATCGTGGGACCGCAAGCACCTGGCTCAAGGGTGCGGAACCAGCCCGAGATCGGAAGGGCTCGAGCTCACTCACCGGGGCGTTGATCAGAAGTCGAACCCGTGCGCCCACTTCCGCGGCCGGCTCCCCAACCTTGAGTTTCGCCGCGATCCTGAGCCGCTGTATCGGTCCATCCGCGACACGCTCGACCGCGCTGATCCGAGCCTCAACCGCGGGCTTTCCCGGCTCGTCCGGCCAGCTCACCTGCGCCTCGCGCCCGGGCACGATCCACGCAGCATGACGCATCTGCGCGACGGCCTGGACCACCAGCGACTTTCCCTCGCGCATCAGGGAGCCGTCAAGCTCGATCACGCGTGCGAGTGACCGAGACTCGATCGGAACCGTCTCGATATTGGCGAGCTCGATTCGTGCCGGCGAGAGCTGCATCCGCGCGACCACGCCGTCGGGCAAGGCGCTCGCCTCGCCTCGCTTTCTGCGCACGAGCGCCATGTTGCATACACCACATTTCCCCGGCCAATCGGAAACGACGCCGGGATCCATGGGACAAAAGTATTCTGTATCGCCCGACACCGGGCCCATGCCAGCGCGCTCGAGAGTGAATGATCGCCCCCAGCCGACCCAGACATTGCGGATGGATTCCCACTTGCCCACAAGTAGAAGCGCGGCGAGAAGCGCAACCGGAATCCTCAGCCGGATCTGAACGAGCTTGATCGCGTGCCAGAATCGGCTTGCCACGGAATTTTGCCGCTCAGCCGCGTTGGCAGGGGTCACAACCGTGATCTCCGGCCGCGCCTGACAGGCCCCCGCGCCGTCCCCCCGGGGTTATTGTCCATGTTCAGCGTGCGTTGATAATCGTCCTCGCGGAATACATATACAGGCGCACGGCCGTAAACCACGTAACGCACCGCGTCGACGCTCGGAGCGCCCTTCGCAGGCTTGCGAGTGAGCTTCACCTCAAACTGCTTGGCGCCTTCTTCGATCTCCTCTTCCGCACCGATCTCGAAGGATTCGATCCTGGATCCTCCCAGCCAGTCGGAATCAACTACCTGAATGGGTGGAGTTGACTCGATCGCGCCGCATGCCGCGCCCTTGCTCCAGGCCGCAAGCGCCTTTTCGAGCGATGCCCGTGCTTCATCCTTCGTGGGCGTGAATCTCGCCTGGCTCGAGCCGCATCCCGAATAACCCAGAGGAATCACGGCGGCGGCGAGCAGCAGCCGACACTTCGTTTTGATATGCTGAATCATGTTCATCGCCTCTTTTGGTTCAATAAGTATCGGCCGAGACGACTTCGCCCTGGTTCCGAGTTCCAAGCGCGCGCCAGACAACCAACCCCACCGTGTTCTTGATAAATCGGCCCGACCCATCCCCCATGAGCACATTCACTCCGCCGGGATGATTGCTGGATGGGGGAACTTGCATCGACATGTTGGCCATGCTGCCGGGGAATCCCAGCCCAGCGCAAGTCAGCGAATTCGGCGTTGCCACGTGGTTGTAGAGCGTGCAACAGTTCTCCCCCATGACCCAGCTCATGCCCCAGCGGCTCGTGAGCGGCGGCGTGGTCAGCGGGTTCGACTGATTGCACGTAAGATAGGTGGCGTTGAGAGACGTCTGATTCGGATTGACGAGCATGTCAGTCCTGGGATTCGGCATGCCGGTCCCGCGGATCTTCTCGCTAAAGTACGCGGTGTTCGACAACCCGTCGGTCACGGCCGAGGCTTTCACTGAGCTATCGTAATAAAAGATGCCGTGCGGAATCTCGGCCGGGGCAGTAGAGCTCGGCTGATTCTCGCTCAGGTCGCAGAGCCAGGTTTGCTGGTTCGAGGCGTAGTTGTTGCCGCCCGGCCAGGTGCTGATCGGCGGATTATCCGATGGGCAAAGAAAGGCCGCCACCTGGGTCATTGAGGCGGTCATGTTCTCACGGTTCGGATCCTGGTAAGGCGGCATGAAGGGGACAGCGCCCGCCATCCCAGGCGTTTCGGGTGGAAGATTGAAGTTGATGCTGTTGAAGAGGTTGCCCTGCTCGATGTAGAGCAAAAGCTGGCTATGGGCCGACCACCGGGCGTAAACCACCGCGCCTGGGATCGAGGTATAACTTGTCCCCTTGCCGAAGGGATATACCTTGAAACTGCTCTCGTAATTGGCAATCGCGATCCCAAACTGCTTGAGGTTGTTCAGGCACTGGCCCCTCCGGGCCGCTTCGCGAGCGGACTGAACCGCTGGTAAAAGAAGCGCAATCAGGACCGCGATGATAGCGATGACGACGAGCAATTCAATCAGAGTAAAGCCGGAACGTCGGACAGGCATAAGAGATCTCCCCGCGGGAATGAACCGAATGATGAAGAATGCGTTGTTCGTTTGAAATCCACGCGCAAGTGAGCGTGAGCGCTCAGTGGAGCCGCACTCTTGGAAAAGTCAATGATGGAATCTGAATATGATGACCAAGCGTGACGAAAGCGCGAATGCCGAGCGGCAATCGCGTGCGCAGACTGCGATGATCAACGAAAGCGTGGGTGGCGTGGTGGTCGCAACAGGCAGGCGGGCAAAGGAGGAGAGTGCTCGAGCAAGGCGGCCTGTGGTTGGATTAAATGCGGGGCAGGTGACGAGGGTTGTACGATTTCGTGATTCTGGTAGGGATCAGGGCGCGAAGAGTTTACAACCCTCGAGACAGGAGGCGCGATCGGCAAGGTGGGGCGGCAGGCGCCTCGTGCGCAAGGGCTGGAATCTTGCCCTTGTGTGGGACCGCTGAAAAGATCCGAGGCCAGAATCGCGGCATCCAGAAAGAGTCGGGCGTTTTCCTTGGTGCGCGACGCCGGATGGCTGCAACCCGCTTTCGATTCCTGCGCGCAGCCCAGAACAATCGCCAGCCCGATCCAGCAGACGGCTTGCCCGCGCCGAATGAAAGCCGCACAATCCAGCATCGGCCCCGCACCTGGCAAAACACGAGCGCAAGAAATGCGAAACGATCGTCGATCAACCCTCATGGTATCTCTCGGGGCGCAAGTTCACAAGCAGGGTCTTCCCATTTTTTGCGGTTCGTGCCCGAGCCCAGGTTTCATCCCTCGAACGCGGTTCGTGATCAGGGCTCATCGGTGGATGAGTTTCGCGGCGGGTCTGTTGTTCGCTTGTGGATGTTCAACCGAAAGCCCATCGCAGGCGACGGGTTTTCTGCCGGACTGGAACGAGGCACGCAAAGCACTCGAATCGGCGCTCACATCCTGGCGCGACTCACCGGATCGCTTGACTGCGGTTTCCTCGCAGGGAATCCAGTTTGTCGACCAGCAACGTCGGCCTGCTCAAAAGCTCAGGAGTTTTGAGATCCTGAGTAAAACCGAGACTGAAAACGCCCGGCAGTTCATTGTTCGCCTGAGGCTTGAGGACGAGCCCCAGCCTCGTCTGGTGCGTTACAACGTGTTCGGTCGTAGTCCGATCTGGGTTTACCGCCTGGAGGATTACGAGAATATTTCGCACTGGATGCACAAGATGGACGACGACCAGCCGGAGTCAGAGCGACCGGGAGGCGAGAAGTCGAGCGCTCAGGGTGCGGACGAGAAGCTCAGGCCGGGATCGTCCGCTGGCGAACCGGGCGCC
Source organism: Planctomycetales bacterium (assembly GCA_027451885.1). GTDB lineage: Bacteria > Planctomycetota > Planctomycetia > Isosphaerales > Isosphaeraceae > JAKBAP01. Next base: position 31,382 of record DAIDHX010000205.1, on the reverse strand, counting down.
TTGAAGCCGAAGTGAGTCGCGTCCTTCCAGGTCACCCAGCCGACCAGGGGGGCGCCGGACTCCTGCGCCAGGGTCAGCAGGCCGTTGCCGTGCGTGGATTTGCCGGTCAACTTACGTGATTGCCCCTGGTGGTCGACCTTCCATTCGAAGCGACCGCCATCGAGAAATGACAGAGTGATGGTGGTTTCCTGGTCGGGTTTTGCAACCCAAGCGCCCTGAAGCTTGCCTTCGATCGCGGGCAGGGCCGGAGGCTCGGCCGCGCCGGGGTTTGCAGGGGCGGGTGCAGGCTGAGGTTCGGATGCTGCGCCAGGCATGAGCTGGCGCGCCAGCTTTGCTGAGAGATCATCCCGCGGCTCGAGCTGGGTCGCTTCGCGAAACTGCCGCACGGCTGCGTCGACATATCCCTCTGTCAGATAGTGGTAGCCCAGCAAGAACCGCCCCGTGGCCGAGCGCGGTTCATGACCGCAAAACCCTTCGAGTGCGCGGAGCTGCTGGGTGTAAGTTTCGGCGTTCGCGTACATTCCCACCAGGCTCGGCCAGTCCCACCCTGGTCCCGACGCGAGCACGGAATGCAAAACCGCCGCAGCCTCGTCATAGCGGCCAAGCGCAAACAGGGCAAGCGCGCGGAATTCGTGCAGCTCAGCATCGCGCGGCGTCTTCGCGATGGCCTGGTCAATCTGATCAAGAGCACGCGCGAAGTCGCCGGCCTTGAACGCCTCACGTGCGGAGTCGTAAAACTGGGCTGAGGTGTCGGCAACCGCAGGCTCAGGGGCAGCCGCCGTGGTACTGATCGGCTGTGAGTAGTCGGTCGCCGCGGCTGTCCCCGCGATTGGTGTCGCATACGTCGCGTAGGGGTTCACGTAACTCGAGTACCCCCAGTCATAAAGGGACGACCCGTAGGGCCAGCTCGAAAGTCCATAGCCCAGGCCATAGCTGCCAAGGCCGTAACCATATCCATATCCGGGCCAACCGTAGCCTAAACCGTAGCCGTAGCCGCCGAGTCCATAGCCCAGGCCATAACCCAACCCGTAACCAAGACCAAACCAGGGCCAGTACCCGAAGCCGAAGCCACCGTAGGGCCAGAAGCCAAATCCACCGTACCACGGCCGCCGCCAGCCCCAACCGCCGTACCCCCAACCGCCATAGCCGTAGCCGCGGCCATAGCCGTATCGCCCGTAGCCGTATCGCCCGTAGCCGTACCGGCCATATCCATAGCCGCGGTTACCAAGGCCCCAGCCCGTGCCCCAGCGATTGAAATTGGTCGTGCCAAGATTGTTGATGTTGCGATTGGCTTGAAACGCTCGGGATCCAACGCCGAGGTTTGTCGAGCGGCTGAAGGAGAGCGGCCGTGTCGCCATGTTGTTGCGGTTGAGACTGGCAGGATTGACGGCCGCGCCTGGACGTGTGCCATAGGCTGCCCGCCCGAACCCTGCGGTCCCGGGATAGCGTGCGAGCCCCCCAACCGTCCCAGGTCGCATTCCGATCGTCCCAGCGCCTCGGTTTGCTGCCAGGCCGGCTCCAGGGGCGATGGCTCGTGGCGGCATGGCCGCACCCGCATAGCCACGACCCGCATAGCCACGATTGAGCCCGGATCCTGCCACGACGCGCGGGTGTGTCATCGCGGGGGCTCGGTAGACTCCGCCCCCACCGAAGCCTCCTGGATGATATCCACCCATATGCGACATCCCGCCGTACCCGCCCATATGCGGAGCGCCACCAAATCCACCGTGGAAGCCGCCACCGCCATGGAAGCCGCCACCGCCGTGGAAGCCGCCACCATGACCACCGCCATGACCGCCACCATGACCGCCGCCGCCGTGACCGCCACCGCCATGCGCCCACGCAGGGGAGCCAAACCCGAGCGTTGCAACCAGACAAAGTCCAAGCGAAACCCGGCGAGGAAAGCTGGCCGTCATGACTGCCTCCGATCCACCGTTGCGTGCCGCCGGCGTGAGGAAAATGTTCACGAGGTCGATCTCAGTTCGCGCGCCATGGAGTCGCGTCTTTGTTCCATGCTCGCGTATTCTGCCGCGTTTTCAAGCGCGTCCAACCATGATTACGATCCAGCAAGACGTTGCGTTCTCTAATCGAATCGTTTTTTAGGTTGGGCGGGCGCGGCTCAGGGCCGGTGTCGGGTAGCAGCCCCGGGTGTGAGAGTCGTGCCCGGATGGGCTGCGGCCCCGTCAGGGAAGGAGGTTCGCGGGCTCGAGGGCAGGAGTGCGAGCTTTTCAGCCAGGCCGCGCACCGCGGGATGATGGGGCGCGAGACGAAGCGCGATCGCCACGGTACGCCTTGCTTCCGCGGGCTTGCCGTCGCGTTCGAGTGCATAGGCGAGGTGGACGAGTGTCTCCGGGTGGTTCGGTCGGCGCTCGAGCGAGCCCCGGAAATCCGCGATTGCCTGTGTTAGCAACCCCAGCTTCAGGTAGGCCAGTCCACGCACATCGCGGGCATGGCCGTTCTCAGGTGCCAGCTCAATCACCTGGTCCAACCGCGAAAGCGCCTGGTCGGCTTGATTCCGCGCGAGCTGAATCGTGGCAATCCGCAGACCGATCTCGGCATTGTTGGGGTCGTATTCGAGCACACGGAAATACTCGGCGAGAGCCTCATCCGTCCGACCTTGGAGTTCCAGGATCCGCCCCAGCACGCGATGCGCGGACGACTGAGTCGGGTCGATCTCGATCGCCGTCTCGATTCGCTTGAGAGCGCTTGCCGTCTCGCCGCGTTCGGCCTCGACCTCACTCAGACCAACCATGGCGAGTACGTAATCCGAATCGCGCGCGAGCGCCTTGCGAAACGCCGATTCCGCCTCCGCTGCCCGACCCTCGAGCTTAAGGACGGTCCCCAGGCGATAGAGTGCCTCGGCGGAATCAGGAGCAATCTGGATGATGCCGACCAGATCGCCCCGGGCCTGCTCAAGATCACCGCGATCGATGGCCGCCTGAGCGCGGTCGCTGAGTGCCCGCACCTGACTGGAGCGCTCTGCGTTCAGGGCGTCCGATCGACCTCGGCGCGCACCCCCGAACGCACAGCCGCTCAAGCCGAGCAGCCCCAACAACAAAAGCCAGCGCCCCGCGACCATCCTCTGGCGCACGCGGCGGTCCCTTCCCTGGGATCCGAGGAGAACTGTCAAGCAACCAGTCGGCCGAAACCTACGGCAATCCGCCACAACCGTCAATCCGGCTACTGTACGCCCAGCCGACCCGCCGACCCAACCCACGCCGCACCCGTGCAAGCCTAACTTGCACTCAAGAAATCATCCAACCCCTCGCCACCGAGCTTCCGCGTCGACCCCGCACCCGCTGGATCGCACTCTGCTGGGCAAGGCGCTCCGCTCCTGTCGGATCGTCTCATTGCGTCCCGGAATCAAGTCTGAAACAGAAATCTTTCGTCGACCTGAGACAGGCAGAGCCTCGCCCCATGTTCCCAATTCCGTGAATGACCATCGCGCACGAAACAACCGGCAGTCTCAATCGTGATCAAGTCACAACGTGCATTCGGTCGATGAGAGAATGTGCCGTGGTGTTTTTCCCGTCTTTGCCGACCACGACACTCTCTATTTTCGCACGTCGACCGAGCTTCCGGCCACTGCCTGCATGGATGCAGCCCAGAGGTCGGCACTCCAACTGACCGAGGAATCACCTGAGCCGATGCGCAAGGATTCGCGCACGAGCCTCTGCTTGTTCTTGTTGCTGGTGGGGTCGACGTGCGCGCACTCTCAGGCTCAATCCGTAACTCAGCCGACCCATCAGGAAACCCAGGCGGTCAAGACAACGGTTCCGCTCGCGGTTGAAGTAACGTGGGCCTGGCCGGAGGAATCCGCCTCGATCTCGGCGGATCTTCCAGAAGCACCCGAGATCAGCCTGGAAACCACGGAAGGCCAGATCCTGGATGTAGAAGCCTGGCCGAATGGGGACGAAAGCAGAAAAGCAGCAAAGACAGGTCAAACCTCAGAGCACAAACAGGCTGGGCCGATCTGGAAGCTGGGGAAATCCAGGAAGGGTCGAATTCGTGCACGGATCGAGACGACTCCGGCTGCGAATCTGATACTGAGGCGCGGCGATCAGCGTGTCACCGTGCCGGTCACCGCGATTCTCGAGCGGCCGCAGCGGACTCCAGAAAGCATGGCGCTCAGCGTGAGTGTGCAACGTCTGCCCTGGGATTCGCTGTTCGTGGACATGGCGGGCGAAGGAGAAGACGGAATCCTCGCGCCTGGAAGCAAGGCACACGTCACGGTCGGACTCAACCTGATCTGGCCGGAGAGCGTGCCGATGACAGCGCGTCTGGTTGGATCGCTTCGCCCGGCTCGCGGCGGAGACGAGCTGTGGCATTTCGAGCAGCGAGAGGTCGTCGAGGCAAACGGTGTGAAGCCTGGTTCCTGGGTCTGGGAGGTTCCGGCGCCCACAACTGAGGGAACTTACGTCCTTGAGATCAGGGCGAGCTGGGAGCCGAACTCTCGAGAAGGCTCGCGGCTGGGTCGGCTGATCCGCCGCCGCAGGCCGCCCGCGGCGACGTCGGTCGCGCGGAAAGTCACGTTCACGGTGCTCGATCCGGACTCCCCTGCCCAGGCGTCTCCAACACCTGGATCGCTCGTTCATGAGACCGAGGTCGACCTGGTCGATTTCGCGCGGGGTCGAGGCCGGAGGCCGGTTGCTTCTGGACGTGCACCCCTGGTGACGGGCCGATCGAGCTGGGCGATCCCGCACGAGGCACTCATCGAACCCTCGCGCAGGGATCGGCTACGGGGATGGATTCTCGGATCGGGAAGCGAGTCGGCCAGGCTTGAGACAGCAAATGACGTCGGGCTGCCGTGGAGGGCGGTTGGACTCAAGGTCACGCATCCGGAGCGACCCCATCGTCTGACCGTCTCTGTCAAGGGAGGCGAGCCGGCTTCGCTTGGAGTTGCGCTGGTCGATCCAGGCGCGCAGGGAGAGCACCCGAGACTTGTGCTCGACGCCTGCGCATCGGGACCTCCCTTGCTCGAAAATGGTCCTCCCGGGCTCTTTCGCTGGGTTGTATGGCCCGGGGCGACGGAGCTGGTTCTCGTGCTTTTGAATCGCAGCCGTGAGGGCGCTGTTCAACTTGGCGCAATTCAGCTCACCGAGCTGCCGGATGCTGCGCCTGAGAAGCCCGCCGAGCCGTCCACCGCGGACCGGGTTGTGGGGCTCTACCTGGCTGGGCTTCGCGATATGGAGCCATTTCGAGGGCATGATCCCCTGGCAACGGCGAAGAACCTGGCGGAATATCTCGAGCTGTGTGGCGCCCGCGCGGTCGTGCTACCGGAGCGGCTTTCTGACCGGGCGCACCGCCGCGGACTTGAGCGGCAAATCGTGGAGGACGCCGTTGGAGCTGACGTTCTCGACGTCGTGGCCCACGTACTCAAGCGGAGAGGCATGAAGTACTGGCTCGAGCTCGAGCTCGATTCCGGGCCGGCGTTACCGGATCTCCCGGGAGCGGATTCCAAACTCGCTGCTGAGGAGGGATTGGTTCGAATCGATCACAAGGGGCGCCCCGAGCCGGTCTATCATCTCCTCAATCCCCGAGTACGCGAGGCCTTCAAGAAGCGTGTCACGGCGGCTGTGTCAGCGCCTTCGCGCCCAGCCGCGGCGGGAGTGGTGATCCGGCTGTCAGAGAACTCCGCGCTCCTGGGAACACCCGACACGGGTTTCGACGACGCAACGTTCGCCCGGTTTGTTTCCGAAACCTATCGCGGCGAGACGGCGGAGAAAATTCCGGGACTGGGTACGACCCGGCCTGAGCGAATCCCGGAACGCGCCCGCTACCTGGCTGGCCCTGGACGCACGCCATGGCTGACATGGCGCTCGCGCGCCATCGCGTCGCTTTACAGTGAGCTCGCTCACTCCGTGCGACAAGCGTCGAAGGGTGCGGAGCTTGCCGTGGCCACGCCCGAGATGGAAAGCGGTTTAGCGGGCGAGGAAGCTCGGCGGCTCGATCGCGCGGGGCTTGCGCCTGGCCAGGTTTGGCGCGCGCTTGGTCTCGACCTGGCCGTCTGGCCGCGTAGCGGAGAGGCCCCCATCGTCCTCCGCGGCATCTCACCTTCCGTCGATCCGATGGCTCGCGATCTGGCGGCGAACCCCGATCTCGATGAACTCGTTGCATCCCAGGCAGCGCGGGGGCTCTTGCTGGCATCCGTGGGAGATGAACGGTTCGAGCGTGGGGATCTCCTCGAACCCCTGAGCGAGGTCAAGCCGACCGAAGACGCCTCCCAACCAGAGCCCGTCTCGGACGATTCCACCCGGAATGGCACCCAAGGCCCGCCTCAAGGCAACCGTGGGCTTGTACTAAGCGCCGTACCGATCGGCGATAACGCGGCCGCTGACCTCACGCTCGCCCATGTTGCCGCGGCAATTGATCCGCAGTTCTTTTTTCTGGGGATGCCGGTGGTCACCGGTCACGAAGAGCGCGTGAAACAGCACGCCGCGATCCTGCAAGCTCTACCGGCCTGGGCGCCCGCTCCCGTGGATGCAACCCAGGAATCCACCGCGCGATCGTACGGCGTCGTGGCGCGGAGTTTATCCGACGGGACGACTTCCTATTTGCAAATTGCCAACGATTCCCCGTTCCCGATTCGGCTTGCCGGCCTGATCGAGGGACCCATCACCGCCACAGTGGATGACGTGGGACGTGGGATTCGGCTTTCACCCGATCCGCAACCTGGCGGTCGCCAGCTCGTACTTGACCTGTTGCCGCACGATCTTGCCGCGGTGCGAATCGACGCGGGGAATGCCAGGCTCATCAATCTGACGCCCTACCCCTCACAGGCGGTTCTGACCGCCATGCAATCACGGTTCAACGAGCTTTCCGCGCAGCTTTCTCAATTGAACCGAGGGGCTGGTCCGGTGGATCTCACGCCGGCGAATCCAGGATTTGAGCCTGTCGCCGCCGCGTCGGGCCAGGGTGCAATCGATGCACCTGCCATACCTCTAGCAGGCTGGAGTACATCCGAAACAGGCGCGGCCACCATCGGGCTGGATCGTGAAATCCCTCACAGCGGGCAAGCCTCGCTGCGGCTTTCGGTGTCGGACGCACCCGCGAGTGTGATCAGCGACCCACTCTCCGCGCGGGTTCAGTCGAGCCTCACGGTTGCGGTTTCGCTCCGTTCCACGGAGCCGGGACAAAGGGTCCGCGTCTGGATCGAGGGTCAAGCGGCGGGCAGGTCGTTCGCGCGGCGGACGGAGTTTGTCGTGTCAACAAGCTGGACTCGGCGTGCGGTTCGGGCGATCGACATTCCACCCGCGGGGCTTGATGGAGCGCGGATTCGCTTCGAGCTGCTCGCGCCTGGCGAGCTCTTCATCGACGACCTGGTGGTCGAGGGCGAGCCGACGTCTCGCGGGGGTCGTCAGAGCGCACAGCGTGCGCTCCTGGCGGCGATTCAGGCCTACCGCGAGTCACGGTACGCCGATTTCGCCCGTCTTGCCGAGTCGCACTGGATTCGCGAGGCCACCGCGCCGGTGAGCAGAATCGCCCGAAGTGAGAGCCGAGATTCCGAGGGCGAAGGCGCACACCCGCGCGGTCTCTCATCTCCCCTACCCCGCGGGCGCACCCTGCGGTAAGATCCGGTCCAAATCGAACTCTCGATCGATGGCCCAGGCGCGTCGCAGGGAGGGACTGGACGATCGCCTGGCGAAGTGTCACCGCTGACCGATCAGGTCCGACGCGCCCCGAAACCGGGGCCAACAAGGAGGCGCCGGATGTTCGTTGCTTGCAGTACGCTCTGTTTCGCGCGAGAGCCGCTCGATGTCGCGCTGCGAATGATCACGGAGCTGGAATTTGACAAATACGAGCTCGCACTCATCGAGGATGGCGGCCACCTCGCGCCTTCTCAGGTCGCGGCGGATCCCGAAGGCACGTTCCTCCGGCTGCGGAGCGGGCCAAGCCTGATGCCGGCATCGCTGCATATTGACTTCGGTGATCTCGACTGGAACGATCCCCGCGCCCGCATGCGTTTTGATGGTATTTGCACCTTCGCCAAGGTGCTGGGCGTGGCCGTGCTCACCATCCCAGCCGCACCCCTGGGTACGCCCCTGGCGGATGAGATCAAGCGGCTTGCCGCGCTCGTGGCCAAGGCCTCTCGAGAAGCGCTCGTGGTTTCAATCCATACCCATTCTCGCACCTTGACCGCCGATCCCAAGGTCGCGGCCGAGCTCTGCCGCGCAGTGCCAGGCCTGGGCATCACCCTGGACCCCAGCCATTACATTCAGGCTGGGAATCCCGAGCTGGATTACTCTGCTCTCTATCCCTATGTGCAGAACGTACAGCTCCGCGACACTGGTCCAAACCCCGGGGAATTCCAGGTGCGGGTTGGCCAGGGCAAAATCGAGTACGCACAGATTGTCAACCAGCTTGAGCGTTATGGCTACAAGCGGGCTCTCTGCGTGACGATCCTGGATCGGGTTGACAACCCCTTCGACCGCGAAGTGGAAGTACGCAAGCTGAAGCTTCTGCTCGAAACCCTGCTGTAATTTTCCTAGCGAACGAACGCGGGAGCCAGCACTCCGAGCCCGAGCTCGGCGAGCGAGCGTTCGATCAAGGCAAGATCCCAAACCTCCACGAGCGACTCGGAGCCGCACGCGCTTGCAATCCGGTTGCCTGTGGCGTCAAAAACGAGGCTCGTGATCATGCCGCGGTGTCCTGGGAGCTTCAAGAACGGCGTGGGGTGAGGGACGCTGAGAGCCCAGAGCGAGATTGTTCCCTGCTGAGAGCTCACAGCGAGCGTCTTGCCATCGGGTGAGAAGGCGAGCAGGAACAGGAACCCTTCGGAATCACTCGCGGTGGGGAGCTTCTCGACGGTGCGAAGCGTGCGGGTGTCAATCAGAGACACTGCACCCATGCGGTCGGAGATCGCGAGAACGGCTCCATCGGGTCGAAGGGCGAGCCCGGTTGCGTTTTGAATGGCGATCTCCGGCTGCGCCTCTCGCGCGCTGAGCCCCTGTTCGGCGGGCTCAAGATCCCAGACGCGGAGCGCGCCTCGATCGTCGATGAGGTAGAGCCGGTCCGCCTGGGGCGCAACCTGAACCGCGAAGAAGCGAGGACCGGGGGGATCTCCCGGCCCTCCCCTGCGTGGGGGCGAGCCGGCCGGCGGCGGACCGCCGGGCGCAGCGGCTTCGCGGGGAGGGGGCGGCTCTCGCTGTGGCTCGACCACGTTCTCACTTGCGGGCAAGGCGATCGGAATCAGGGTTTGGGGCGAATCCGAACTCCAGAGGCTGATGGAGCTGCCGCGCACCAGCACGATCTTGCGGCCATCCGGCGTGTTCGCAATGGAATTTCGACCCTGGGAGCTCAGCTTGATTCTCGAGGGAGCTTCTTGCTCGGACTCGAGCGACCGTTTCCAGATTCGCAACCCCCAGAGGTCGCTCGTGACAAGCCGGCCGGCAGCGTCAAACCTGATGACCGTGGGATTGAACATGCCCATGCCGCGTCCGCGCCCGCGCCGGCCCTGACCGTTCGAACTCACGTCGCGCTCCGCGGCGGGATCGAGCCGCGTGGCAACAACAGAAAAGCAGTGGCCGCTACGCCAGTACCAGACGTCACCGTTGAATCCCGCCCCCGCAAGCAGGCCGTCACTGCGAAACGCAATCGAAACCGGACCCGATTCAAAGCCTGAAAGCTGCGCGAGCGCCTGAGAATCCTCGAGATGGAAGACCTGCGTTTCCTCGAATCGCCCACCCACGGCAAGCTTGCGACCGTCGAGCGAAAATGCCACCTGGCTGGATTGTGAACCGGTCCCGACCACGGCCACGAGTGAGTGCGCAACAGGGTCCCAAACCTCCACCGGTCCCTGGCCCACCAATGCCAGCAGGTTTCCCTGAGGGCTGAACCGCATTTGCAGGGTCGAGCTCTGGTTGGGTGTGATGCTCGTGACCTGGGCCGCACCGTCGAGGTCCCAGATCCGCACCTGTCCGCCCGTGGAAGTTTCACTCGAGCGTCCAGCGGCGGCCAGTAACGCGCTTGGGCCGAGTGTAAGACTCAGGATCTCGAGCCGGGTATCGATCATCTCGCGAGCCTGCGGCTTGCCATCAAAACCGGAAAAGAGCCAGACCTCGGAATCACCCGCCTGTGCGAGCGCAATGATCTTACCATCGGGACTCATGGCAGCGATCGGATGGGGACGCCCACCGCGAATGGTGTCCTTCAAGCTGATCTTGCTCAGAGGCGTATCGAGATGGTCCAGATCCCAAAGATTCGCCAGATAACGAAAACGCGGGGCCTGCATGTCGCGCTGGCGCGCACCCTCGAGAGCGGATTCGAGGAAGGTCGCGTCGATTGCGCGCTCGATCGTGAGTAGACGTCGGCCGACGATATCGGAGTAAAGGCCGAGAATCTGGCGATCGCCAGAGAGCACGGTACGCAGGGAAGTTCCAGAAACCGAGTCCACCAGGCGAAAGCCGCGGCCATCCTCGAGCAAAGCGACGAGATAGCGGCCGGATTGCACCAGACGGGGATAAAACGGGCCTCGATTTCGAGGGGGCGGAGGCTGATCTGTGCGAGCCGTCCGCCCTGCTGCGGGGCCGGGTGCGGAGGAGCTCTGAGCTCCTGCTCCCCGTGTCGGTGGTTCCGCGGCGGCTTGCCGTGGGGTGCGCGGTCCCGCCCAGTCAGCGCTCTGCGCATCGATTCGCATCGAATACGAGGCGATGACCTTCCGATGCGTGGCGTCCCAAACCTCGAGCAGGTCGCCTTCTTCCGAAAGCGCGGCGAGCCGGCTGCCGGTCTGGCCAAGCGCAAGTCCCGAGATCCGGCCGGTCGCCAGGCTGGGTAGTTCCTCCACCGGACGTAAAATGAGGAACTCAACCGCCTCGTTGCGGAGCGCGGAGATGACCGATTCCTCGGGCTTGTAGGACACGGCCTGGCGAATCAGATCAAGGCCGCGACCCCGGCGATTTGGAATGTTCGAGTTCCGCAAAAGCGCGGCCTGGGACTGGAACTGCCCCACGAGGGCCTGGTCTTTCTGGCGGTCGGCCTGCTCGGCCTTGGCCAGGGCGTTGTCTTTTGCTTTGACGGCCCTGAGGGCCTGGTCGCGCTCGGCAAGCACCCGCACATAGGCGATCGACGCGATGGCGAGAACAGCCGCCGCCGCGGTGGTGGAAACACCAGTGATGCCCGGATGCCGCCTCGCAATCCGCCAGAGCCGGCCGCCCAGGCTGATTCGCCGCGCCTTGACCGGCTCCAGGTTCAGGAATCGGCGCAGATCGTCGGCCAGCTCCTGGGCCGATTCGTAACGGTCGCTGGCGCGTTTCGAGAGCGACTTGAGGATGATCGTCTCGAGGTCGAGGGGTATTCGCGGATCGATCGAGCGTGGCGAGGCAGGTTCCGCCTGGTTGATCTGGTCGAAGAGCTCAGCCGCCGTGCCACCGTCAAAGGGAGGCTTGAGCGTGACCAGCTCGTAGAGGGTTGCGCCCAGGCTGTAAACGTCTGTCCGGCCGTCGATGGAGCCCGAGCGTGTTTGTTCCGGGCTCATGTAGCGCGGGGTTCCCAGCATGCTGTCGTGGTGCGTCATGCCGGGATCAGCAAGGCGCCTGGCGAGCCCGAAATCGGTGACCCAGACGGCGCCATGGGCATCGATAAGGAGGTTGGAAGGTTTGACGTCGCGGTGGATCACGCCCTGCTGGTGAGCATGCGCGAGGGCCTCCGCTGCCTGGAGCCCGGTTTCGGCCGCCCAGCGGTAGTAACTTGAGCCGCGTGGTGGTTCGAATGCGGGAGAATCGTCGAGACGGGCGCGGTCAAGGAGCGAGGGCTGGCGCTCGGCCAGGGTCGAGCCACGCGCTCGGGCGGGCAATGCGCGTGAGGTACCGCGGCTGCTTCCAGCATACCAGGACGCCGTGGACTCACCGAACTCGCCGGTCAGATCGGGCGCGGAGTCAAGCGCGGGCGAATCGGGGGTGGGCGAATCGGGGGCGTGCATTGCAGACGAGTTTCCTCCCCTGCGCCATGAGGAAACGGCATCCCAGAGCTTTGAGAGCGGCGAGCGTGGCGACGACGAATCCGCCGCGCCATTCGCCGCCGCGCCGAGGGCCTGGGCCGATGCCGGCAACAGGCTGGATTGCCCCGCGCCACGGGGACGCGACTTCCGGAGCGTTCGCAGGACTCGGTCGAGGCCGCTCCCCTCAATGCGTTGCATCGCGTAATAGCAAAGACCACCGACCTGCCCGACGTCGAACACCGGCACAATGTGCGTATGGTGCAGCCCGGCCGCTGTCCGTGCCTCGTTCAGAAAACGCCGCCTTGCCTGCGAATCTGGGGCCGCGTGAGCTCCAAGAACCTTGAGCGCAACCGGACGGTCGAGGCCCACGTGCACGGCCTCATAAACCGTTCCCATCCCGCCGCGGCCCAGCTCACGCACAACGCGATAACCCGCGATGCGGCGACCTGACTCAATACGCCGCGCGCCCTCGCCGTCTCCCCCGCGCGACCCCAAACCGAGAAGGCCGTGGACGAGCTCAAGCCCCTCAAGCGCGGCACGCACGTCGTCCTTGATCACCCCGTATCCCGCGGAGAACGAATCGGGATCAGGCGCTTCGCCCCGCTCGGCAAGTTCGAGGTACGCCTCGACGGCCTCCCCAACTTGCTCGTCGAGCTCGCTGGGGTCGAGCAGGTCTTCGTCAGGCCGTGACGAATCAGGCTGGAGGGGGTTCATCGTCATACTTGAGTCGGCCGCCCGGCGGCCCCTCGAGCGAGCGTTTCAGCCGTTTGAGACCACGCACCATCACGCCGCGGATTGACTTGCGCGAAAGACCATACTGCTCGCCGATGGCCTCGAACGACAGATTCTCGGCGTAATACAACCAGAGCACATCGGCTTCGGGACGAGGCAAAGCGGCAAGCGCGTCGGCCAGGAGCACAGTCTGCTCGCGGCGGCTGACTGCCTGGCTGGGGCTCGTTTGGCTGAGCGCGAGCATGTCGAGCAAGCGGCCGTGATCCTCGCCGCCGCGTGCCCCCGCGCCAGCCGCCGCGTCGAGCGGAACCGCCGTCGCCGCGCCCGCGCGCTTCACGCGGTTGTGATAGCGACCCAGATCCGCCAGCTTCTGCCCCACGAGCCTGCGCATCCACCCAACCAAAGCAGCCTCGTTTTGACCCGTGAACTGGGGGAATTGCCGCACCACCTCGACGAGTGCTTCCTGCACCACATCGGAGAGCTCGACTCGTTCCCGCAGCCTGGGCCCAAGACCCGTGCGGACCACCATGCGAAGATAGTTGCGATAGAGCGCGCACAACTCCCCCAGGGCTTCGGTCTCGCCAGCCCGTGCTTTTGCCAGAAGTTCGAGTGGGCCATCGGCCATCGTGTGCGGCTCTCGCTTTGAGAAGGCCGGCGGGCCAAACCCACAGGAGTGGAAGCGGGCGCTCTGCCTGGGCTGCCAGCGGCCAAGGACGCGCCTGCCAGCGGTTCATCAGATGAGAGGGCGACCACCCCCCGCAACCCAATTCTTCTACTCCAAGTAGGCGACAAGCTCGCCCGCCGCGTTCCTCCGTTCCTCGTCACTCAGGCCGTTTTCCCCTGGCCAATCGGGTCGCGATCTGATCGGTTGTCGAGCGCTTGATACCTCATTATACTCAATCGCGACTCGCGGCATCACGACGTCGCCGCGGGCCGGCAACCGGTTTCTCGTTCTGGTGGAAGCGGCCTGGAGACCCCCTTGGCGAAATCCCTGCCGCTTCCCGAAATCTATCTGGCTCGCCACGGCGCCACCGTGTGGAGCGTGACCCATCAGCACACGGGGCGAAGCGATATCCCGCTGACCCAGGATGGCGAACGCGAGGCCGAGTGGCTTGGCGCCCGCCTTCGCGGCGTCCCGTTTCAGACCGTGCTCACCAGCCCGCTTGTTCGGGCTCACCGTACCGCCGTGCTGGCGGGCTTCACGCAGGTGATCGGCGAACCGGATCTCATGGAATGGGATTACGGTCGTTATGATGGCCTCACAACCGCGCAAATCCATGCCGCGCAGCCTGGCTGGCAGCTCTTTGAGCACGGCTGCCCGAACGGCGAGACGGTTGCGGACGCGACAGCCCGCGCGGATCGCATCCTCGCCCGTCTCAGACAGTTCGACGGCAAGGTGCTTGTTTTCAGCCACGGCCATTTTCTTCGACTACTCGCAGCGCGCTGGCTCGGACTCCCCGCCGACGCGGGGCGAGTGCTTGTTCTCGATACCGCCTCGCTCAGTATTCTGGGCTACGAGCATTCACGCGATGAGCCCGTGATTCGTCTCTGGAATGAAGTCGGCCGCGCGAGCCCCTAGGCGGCGGCCGCGCTCGGCCTTTCCTCCCTGGAGCCGTTCCCATGCCCGACTCGGTGCTCGCTCGCTACGAACAAGGCCCCTTCCAGTTTCGGGAGGGGGACTATTACGACCGCCATCTCATCCTCGATCACGTGGTGACGATGGACAAGGCGAGCAATCGCGCTCGCTTCGCGGCCGTCTCGCGCTCGGTGCGCGACCTGCTCGCCCAGCGCTGGCTGCTCACCCAGAAAACCTACCATGAGCGTAACCCCAAGCAGGTCTATTACCTGTCGATGGAGTTTCTCATCGGCCGAACTCTGGCCAATAACATCGCCAATCTCGAGGTCGAGGATTTCGTCACGAGCGATCTGGCCTCCGAGGCCGGCCAGGATTTGCACAGATTATTTGAAGAAGAGCCGGATGCGGGACTGGGCAACGGCGGACTCGGACGGCTGGCGGCTTGCTTCCTGGACTCGCTCGCCACGCTGCAGATTCCCGCAATCGGCTACGGCCTGCGTTACCAGTACGGCATCTTTCGCCAGCAAATCGACAACGGCTGGCAAGTTGAGCAGCCTGACCACTGGCTCGCACATCCCGATCCCTGGGAAGTCTCCCGTTCCGACGCCGCAATCGAAATCCCACTCGGTTCCTCGTTCCATCTTTCCGGCGGCGAGGTAAAGGTGCTTCGCGGCGAGCCGACCACGCTCCGTGGCATCCCACACGACCGCCCGATCGTCGCCTGCAAGGGCCGCACGATCAATACGCTCCGCCTCTGGGAGGCAGGCGCCCATCACGAATTCGATTTCCAGGAATTCAGCAAAGGCGAGTTCTTCGACGCCGTCCTCCAGAAAGTCGCGGCCGAGGCACTCACCCGCGTACTCTATCCCGACGATTCGACCCCCCGCGGGCGCCACCTCCGATTCGTACAGGAGTATTTCCTGGTCGCCTGTTCGCTGGCCGATATCGTTCGCCGCTTCTTGAGCCGCGGCAACAACTGGAACGCCCTGCCCGACAAGGTCGCCGTCCAGCTCAACGACACCCACCCCTCGCTCGCCGTCGCCGAGCTCATGCGGATCCTGCTCGACGACGCCGGACTCCCCTGGGACAAAGCATGGGAGATCACCAACGCCACACTCGCCTACACCAACCACACGCTCATGCCCGAAGCGCTTGAGACCTGGCCGGTGCGGCTCTTCGAGGTCTTCACCCCGCGGCTCCTCGAAATCGTCTACGAGATCAACGCCCGATTCCTGGATGGCGTACGCAAGCGATTTCCCGGCGATGACGCCCGCATCTCACGCATGAGCCTGGTCGCGGAAGGACCGGAAAAGCGTGTCCGCATGGCCAACCTGGCGATCGTGGGCTCACACAGCACCAACGGCGTGGCAGAAATCCACTCGCGACTGCTCAAAACCACCGTCGTCGCCGATTTCGCCGACATCTTCCCCGAGCGCTTCAACAACAAAACAAACGGTGTTACTCCCAGGCGCTGGCTGGCGCTCTCAAATCCGAACCTGGCGCGGCTCATCACCGAGTCGATCGGGCCCGACTGGGTCATCGACACCGACCAGCTCGAACGGCTCCAACCGCTGGCCGAGGATCCCGCTTTCCGCGAGCGATTCCGCGCAGCCAAGCGCGCAGCCAAGGTGCGGTTCGCCGAGTGGATGAAGACCGCACTCCAGGAAGAGATCGATCCCGATAGCATCTTCGACTCGCAAATCAAACGCATTCACGAATACAAGCGGCAGCTTCTCAATATTCTCCGCGTTGTGGTGATCTACAACCGACTCCGTGACAATCCAGGGCTCACGATGACGCCTCGGACGTTTTTCTTCGCCGGCAAGGCCGCCCCGGCGTACACCCTCGCCAAGCTGATCATCAAGCTCATCAACAACGTGGCGCGGCTTGTGAACCGCGATCCCGCGGTCAAGGGGCGGCTCAAGGTCTTCTTCTTGCCCGAGTACAATGTCACTCTGGCCGAGCGGTTGATCCCAGCGAGCGACGTCTCCGAGCAGATCTCGACCGCCGGCTTCGAGGCCAGCGGCACAAGCAACATGAAGTTCATGATGAACGGCGCGCTCACCGTGGGCACGCGTGACGGCGCCACGATCGAGATGGCGAAGGCCGCGGGTGAGGAGAATTTCTTCCTGTTCGGACTCTCGGCCGAAGAGGTCGCGGCCGGGCGAAGCTGGTACAACCCCTACTGGCACTATGAGAACGAGCCCGAGACGCGGCGGGCGCTCGACATGATCCACCGCGATCTGCTCTCGCCCGACGAACCAGGCATCTTCGGGCCGATCTGGGACGCGCTTTTGCCCCACGGTGATCCGTATCGGCATCTGGCGGATCTGAAGTCGTACCTTGAAATCCAGGAAGAGGTCGACGCGGTCTACGCTCGACCCGAATCCTGGACGCGGCGCGCGGTTCTTAACGTCGCGCATTCTGGTCGATTTTCCAGCGATCGCACCATCCGCGAATACGCGCGAGAGATCTGGAAAGCCGATCCTTGCCCGGTCTCCTGAACCCAAGGGATTCTCTTCAATGGCGATTCATCCTCTCGCGGGCAAGCCCGCGCCCGCATCGGCGTTGATCGATGTCCAGGCGGTTGAGAAGGCGTATTACGAGCGCCAGCCCGACCCCACGCACGCTGATCAACGGGTCGCGTTCGGCACCAGCGGCCACCGCGGTACCTCGATCGATGGCTCGTTCAACGAAGCGCATATCCTGGCAATCACCCAGGCGATTATCGACCATCGCCGCGAGCACGGCATCGACGGCCCAATCTACCTGGGCAAGGACACGCACTTGCTCTCGCGCCCGGCGGAGCGGACCGCGCTTGAAGTCCTCGCCTCACAGCAAATCCCGGTGTGCATTGAGCGCAACGACGGAGTAACCCCCACACCCGTCGTTTCGCACGCGATTCTGGCCTACAACCGCGGGCGGACCGAGCACCTGGCCGACGGCATCGTGATCACGCCGTCGCATAACCCCCCCGCCGACGGCGGCTTCAAGTACAACCCGCCCCACGGCGGGCCCGCCGGTAGTGATGTGACAGCCTGGATCGAGCGGCGCGCCAACGTCCTTCTCTCTCAAACCGACTCGATCAAGCGCATTCCCTATGAGCAGGCGAAGAAAGCCGCGTCGACGCGTGAGATCGACTTCGCCACGCCTTACATCGCCGATCTCGAGAATATCATCAACTTCGAGGTGATCCGCTCGGCCGGTCTTAAGCTGGGTGTTGATCCCCTGGGCGGCGCAGCGGTCGGTTACTGGGCCCCCATCGTCGAGCGCTACAAAATCAACGTCGAGGTTGTAAACCCCGCCGTCGATCCCGCCTTTGCATTCATGCCGCTCGATCACGACGGCAAGATTCGCATGGACTGCTCGAGCCCCTACGCCATGGCCCGGCTGGTCGGTCTCAAGGATCGCTTCGATGTGGCCTTCGGCAACGATCCAGATTCAGATCGGCACGGCATCGTGGCGCGCTCCGCCGGCCTGCTTAATCCCAACCACTTCCTCGCCGTGGCGATTGATTATCTGATCAAACATCGACCAGGCTGGCCACGGACCAGCAAGATCGGCAAGACGCTCGTTTCAAGCGCGCTCATCGATCGAGTGGCGAAAGCGCTCGCCCGCCCGCTGCTGGAGACGCCCGTCGGCTTCAAATGGTTCGCGCCCGGGTTGCTCGCCGGCGAACTCTGCTTCGGCGGTGAAGAAAGCGCAGGCGCGAGCTTCTCCCGGCTCGACGGCACGGTGTGGACCACCGATAAGGACGGCCCGATCATGGATCTGCTCGCCGCCGAGATGACCGCCGCGACCGGCAAAGATCCCGGCGAGCTCTACCGCGACCTGGCCCAGAAATATGGCGAGTCGTCCTATACTCGCATCGACGCGCCCGCGACGCCCGAGCAAAAGGCGAAGCTGTCGAAGCTCGAGGGCTCCGCGGTTCGCGACAGCGAGCTGGCGGGCGAGCCGATCACCGCCAAACTCACCCGTGCGCCCGGGGATAACGAGCCAATCGGCGGCCTCAAGGTTGTCGCCGAGAATTGCTGGTTCGCGGCTCGACCTTCCGGCACCGAAGACATTTACAAAATCTACGCCGAGAGCTTTCGCGGTCGCGAACATCTTGACTCGGTCGTGGCCGAGGCGCGGCGGATCGTCGACCGCGCGCTCGCCTGAACCTGGCACGCAAATCTCATCGCTCTGGAGCTTGAAATGAGTACCCCCGCAACGCAACCCACGCCTTCCCCCGCCGCCTGGAACGAGCTGGCCGCACACGCCGCGAAAACCCGCGATACGCACCTGCGCGCCCTGTTCGCCGCCGACCCCAGCCGGGCGGAGCGTTTTACCGCCGAGGCTGTCGGGCTCTTCCTGGATTACTCCAAGAATCGAATCGATGACCAGGCGCTTGCGCTGCTGCTCAAGCTCGCGGAGCAATCCAAACTCAAGGAACGAATCGAACTCATGTTCACAGGCGCGGCGATCAACATCACCGAGAACCGCGCTGTACTCCATACCGCCCTTCGCGCTCCAAAGGACGCGGTCATCCTGCACGACGGCAACAACGTCGTCCCGCTCGTCCACGCCGTGCTCGACAAGATGGCGGCGTTTGCCAGCCAGATTCGCAGCCGCGCGTGGAAGGGCTTTACCGGCAAGCCGATCAAGAACATCGTCAATGTGGGGATCGGCGGCTCCGATCTCGGACCGGTGATGGCCTACGAGGCGCTTCGCTCCTGCAGCGATAGAGGACTGGTGTTCCGCTTCGTTTCGAACGTCGATGGCACCGATTTCGCGGAAGCCGTTCATGACCTCGACCCCGCCGAGACGCTCTTCATCATCTCGTCGAAGACGTTTACCACGCTCGAGACAATGACAAATGCCCACACAGCGCGGCAATGGTCACTTGCCGCACTCAAGGACGAGCGCGCCGTGGCGCGGCATTTCGGCGCGGTCTCCACCAACGCCAAGGAAGTCTCCGCGTTCGGAATCGACACCGCGAACATGTTCGAATTCTGGGACTGGGTGGGTGGCCGCTACTCGATGGATTCGGCGATCGGCCTGTCAACCATGATCGCCATCGGTCCCGATCACTTCCGGGAGCTGCTCGATGGTTTTCACGCCATGGACGTGCACTTCCGCACCGCGCCCTTCGACGCCAATCTGCCCGTGATTCTCGGCATGCTCGCAGTCTGGTACACCGACTTCTTCAACGCCGAAACCATCGCCGTTCTGCCGTATGATCAATATTTGAAGCGTTTTCCCGCCTATCTGCAGCAGCTTACGATGGAGTCGAACGGCAAGTCGGTCACGCTCGACGGTGGCCGGGTTGATCGGCCGACGGGACCGGTTTACTGGGGCGAGCCGGGCACCAATGGGCAGCATTCGTTCTACCAGCTTATCCACCAGGGCACGCGACTCATTCCCTGCGACCTGATCGGCTTTGCCCGGTCGCTCAACCCGCTGCCGAAGCACCACGATCTTCTGATGTCCAATGTGTTCGCGCAGGCCGAGGCGCTCGCTTTTGGCAAAACCCCCGAGCAGGTGAAGGCCGAGGGAACTCCAGACTGGCTCGTGCCGCATCGCGTCTTCGACGGCAACCGGCCCACGAACGTGATCCTGGCCGAGAAGCTCACGCCAGCCATCCTGGGTGCACTCGTGGCGCTTTACGAGCACAGCGTGTTCGTGCAAGGAACGGTTTGGCGGATCAATTCGTTCGATCAGTGGGGCGTGGAGTTAGGCAAGCAGCTTGCACAGCGAATTATTCCGGAGCTCGCCTCGGCCGAGGAACCAGCGCTCGCTCATGACAGCTCCACGAACGCACTGATCAAGCGCTATCGTGCACTCAAGGCGCGCTAAAAGGCGAACCCCCGACTGCTGGGCCGGGGGTTCGCGCAAGCTCACAACGAGGATTCGCGCCCGATTCAGGCGGCGGCCTTCTGGCGCCTGGAGAGCACGTACCGCCGCAGGCCAAGCCCGCCAACGGTCGAAAGGAACAGAGCAATCGTGCTCGGTTCAGGCACAGGCGCTTCGGGGTTAAAGCTTCCGGTCGTGGTGATGATCCCCTCAAGGGTCGTCGTGCCACCCGCCGAAGAAGGAACGAGCAGCTTCTGGTCGTTCGACAGCATCGACAGAGTGCTCGACGCACCCGCGAGCTGGAACGAGCCGTCCGCGACCGGATTGAATTTCACCTGCACGCTCGACTGATAGCTGCCCGTGATCTGCCCAGTCAGCGTACCCGTGACGGTCACCGGGCTGTTGATCGAAAGCGGCGAGCCGTTCAGGGTCGAGGGAATGAACGTGACGCTAAACGGCGTGTTGTTGTACATGGTGGTCTGGCCGGCCGGAAGCGCGGCGACCTGAAACGCACCAAGGGGAATATTCGAAGTCGGATCGATCGACGCACTCGCGATCGGCACATAGCTAATAACGTTCGAGCCCGTAATCCCCGAGTTCGTAATCGCGCCCGCCGTGCCGTAATCGAGCACGTTCCCAATCGTGCTGGCACGCGCGCCTGCCGTCTGAGAAGCCAAAATTCCGAGGGCGACGACCGCGGTTCGCAGCCCTGTCCACCCTTGAGACATGCTCATTAATCCACCTCCTGATATGGATGGGAGAGTCGCGATCCGACCCGCGACTTTGCAACGTCCTCTGTCGACTTGAAGTTGGTCGTCTTCCTCTCGACCGATGGGCTGGGAAGCCAGCCGGCTCACGCCTTCCGCATACCGACGACGCGATCGGCGCGGATGTTCAACCGAGACGGGCTATCGCCCAATCCACATGTGAACAAAGGATTTATATCCGAGAGAATCGGAAATTACGGCGGGTCACCGACAGCCGCCGCCCTCCTTGCTTCCCTGCCCGACCGTTTGGAGACCCAACCGTGGATCTCCGGGTCCTGACGCTGGTCGCGAGCAATCGGGGGGGACATTAACCCGAGTCGATTTCCTTGTAAATCGGAGTTTCGCGTTTTTTTCCAACTTTCTCTTCAGGTCTGCCGTCAATCGACCGACATCCAGGCTTCCTAAAGCATGCTCATCGGATCGACATCGATCGAGATTTCCACGCCGCGAGGGGCAGGAAATGCCGCGGCTTCCCTGAGAAGTGCCTGAATCGGCCGGGAATTGCCCGCGCGCAATTGAAGGTGTACACGAAAGAGGTTTCGGATCTTGAGGATGGGCGCGGGGGCAGGCCCAAGAATCCGAACACGGCCCGCGCTTCGGGCAAGGAGCTCACGGGCGAGCTCAGCCATGCACTCACCCACAACCGATTCGCGCGGGCCACGAGCGACGATACGTGCGATCCGGCCGAACGGTGGTAATCCGTGCGCCTCGCGATCCGTGAGCTCGAGCTTCGCGAACGATTCGTAATCATGTGCCGCCGCCAGGCGAATCGCAGCGTGATCGGGCGCATAGGTCTGGATCAGGACACGCCCCGGCCGATCGCCGCGGCCGGTGCGTCCAGCAACCTGGGCGCAAAGCTGAAAGGTTCGCTCGGAAGCTCGAAAATCGGGGAGATGGAGCGCAACGTCGGCATTGACCACACCCACGAGTGTGACATTGGGAAAGTCGAGCCCCTTGGCGATCATCTGCGTGCCAAGGAGGATGCGAGACTCGCCCGCCTTGAAGGCCGCCAGGGTTCGCTCATGACTGCCGATCGCGGTCATGGTGTCCGAGTCCATGCGTGCCAGCGGGATTCCAGGAAAGAGCGTGGCGATCTCGCGCTCAAGACGCTCGGTGCCAAGCCCGCCATAATGGAGCCGAGGTGCCTGACAGCCTGGGCAAGCACTTGGACAGGCGCGTTCGGCGTTGCAGGTGTGGCAGAGTAGGCTTCTGCGGTCCTTATGATAGGTGAGCGCAACGTCGCACGCATGGCACTTGAGCACCTGTCCACAGCGCGGGCAGAGCACGAAGGTATGATAGCCCCGGCGATTGAGCATGAGAATCACCTGGCCGCCGTCCGCGAGCGCTTGCTCGGTCGCGCGCCGGAGTGGTTCGCTCAGGCCGCCGGGATGCAGCTTCTCCTCGCGGAGGTCGATGATCGCCACGGCCGGCATCGCCTGTCCAAGAGCCCGGCTCGGCATGGAGATCAGCGTGTATCGCCCCAGCTCGGCATTGCGCCAGCTTTCGAGCGAGGGTGTCGCGGAACCGAGCAAAATCGGAATGCCCTCGAGACTGGCTCGCTTGACCGCAAGATCGCGCGCGTGATATCGCGGCGTCGTCTCCTGCTTGAACGACGTTTCATGTTCCTCGTCGATCACGATGAGCCCGAGCCTCCGCGTCGGTGCAAAGATCGCAGACCGGGCGCCAATGACAACCTGAACTTCGCCCGCCGCGATCCGGCTCCAGTGCCGCTTCCGCTCCGCATCTCCCATGTGGCTGTGGAGCACGGCGATTCTGGGAAATCGCCGCCGGAAGCGCCTGATCGTCTGCGGCGTCAGGCTGATCTCGGGCACAAGCACGATCGCTTCGCGCCCCTGGCCGACAACCCGCTCGATGGTCGAAAGATAGAGCTCCGTCTTGCCGCTGCCGGTCACGCCGTGAATCAAGAAGGGTGCAAAGCCTCCAGACTCAAGCGCGGGCGAAATCCGCTCAAGCGCGGACCTTTGCTCCAACGTGGGCTCGGGGCGAGCAACGCTCGCCTCGGCAGGCGCGGTCGCTTCACGCTCGAGCGCATTTGCTCCGTCCAGCAACCGTCTACGCACCACGCGCAGCAGACCTCTGCGTACGAGCGCTTCGATCGGCCCGACCGTACATTTCGCCAGCCGTGCGACTTCCGCGATCGTCCGGGGTTCTGCTTCCCCCAGCACCAGCCGCATCACCGACATTTGCTTATCTGTCAGCTTGACCGCGGAGTCGACTTCCTCGATCGCCTTTCGCGCGTCCTCGGTCGCTTCCACAAATCGCGCGTACCGCGGTGTGCGTCCCCGGACGCCGGCGGGAATCACCGCGTCGAGCGCCTGGCCCCACGAGCAGGCGTAATAATCCGCCATGAATCGGGTCAACTCGAGCATTCGGGCATCAAGCAAAGGGACTGGGTCGAGAATCTCCAGGATTGGCTTGATGCGATCAGGCGCGAGGTCCACCGGCACGGGAGGATCGAGCTCGACGCAGTAACCCACCGCGTGCTGGCCCCCGCGACCGAGCGGAACCTTCACTCGTTGCCCGATTTTGAGTGATCCCGAGAGCGCGCCCGAAGCGCGATACGTGAGAATCTGATCGATCGGCCGATTAAACACGACGCCGGCCAGCCGCTCGCTCGTTCCTCCCGCAGGATCGACGCCAAACCAGGTGCCTTGCCTCGGCTTACCGTGGTCAGGGTCGTTGACAACCTTCATGGATCGAACCTAACTTCGTCTGGTCGAGTGCAACGCGGGGCTTTCGGGTCCAGGGCCTACGCTTGCTCGATTCACGTTGGACCATGATCGCTAGTTCACACGGTTTCTGGACGAGGGTCCAGATGTCTTGCCCGGGAGCGCGGATGATGCGGCTGGGGATCTTCGGAGGCACCTTCGACCCGATCCACCTGGGGCACCTCATCCTTGCTGAGCAAGCGCGAGAAGCCTGTGCGCTCGACCGCCTGCTTCTGGTCGTCACCGGCGCCCCGCCGCACAAGCTGGGCGAGCGCACCGCCGTCGGCCACCGGCTCGAAATGGCCCGGATCGCGGTTGCGGGCAATCCTGGGCTGGAAGTCTCAGACATCGAGGCCATCCGCCCCGGGCCCCATTACAGTGTCGAAACCCTCGAACAACTCACCAGAATCCATCCCGACGCGGAGCTTTTCTTCCTGATCGGCGCGGATACGCTCTTCGAGCTACCAGGCTGGCGCGAGCCCGATCGCATCGCGCAGCTCGCCCGCATCGTGGTCATCAATCGACCCGGATACGACGCAATCGATCCTGAGCAGGTCCCCACGCTGAGCGCATCGGCTCGGGGATTCCAGTTCGTCACGGTGCCTCCGATCGGCATCGCCTCGAGCGACATTCGCGAACGGGCTTCCCGAGGGCGATCGATCCGGTACCTCGTCCCACGCGCGGTCGAGGCTTACATCGACGCCCACCGGCTCTACCGCCAGTCCTGAGCCCTCGAAAACCAGGGCGTTTCCCAAAGCACTTAGACAACCTCGCGTGCGGCCGCTTCATCCAGATACCACGTCGTCTTCTGGGGCGCAAGCGCCAGCAGCGACGCCGGCGTCTGCATGGTCGGCGGGCCGGCGAGCGCCCGCGCCACGGCCTCCGCCTTCGCCGCGCCCGTGGCCAGCATCACGATCGATCGGGCGTCGAGAATCGTCCCCACCCCCATCGTGAGCGCTCGCGGGATCACGCGCTCGACCGAGCCAAATTCCCGCGCGGCATCCGCCCGCGTCGTGGGGTGAAGCTCCACCATCCGCGTGCGCAGTCCCCGCGCGCGTTCAACAGGCAAATCGATCGGCTCGTTGAACCCAATGTGGCCATTGCGCCCAATGCCCAGAAGCTGCAGATCAAGCCCCCCCTCGGCCTCGATGAACCGCTCAAACTGGGCGCAGTGCTCCGCCACGAACGGCTCCGGAATCGTCCCGTCAAGCACGTGAGCCCGCGCCGGCAGCAGATCGATATGCCGAAACAAATGTTCGTACATATAAGCATGATAGCTGAGCGTATCATTGGCCGCGATCGGGTAATACTCGTCCAGGTTATAGGTCGATACGCCCTGAAACGAAAGCGCGCCTCCGCGATAACGCTCGACCAGGTGTGCATAAACCTGCGTCGGTGTTGAACCCGTCGCCAGTCCGAGCACGCACGTGCCTCGTGACAACCTAACATGTTCAATTGTGCGCGCGATGTGTTCCGCCGCGGCGAGCGACGCCGCCGCCGAATCGGCATACACGAACACGTCCATTCCGGAGAGGTGCAAGGTCCGTGCGGCGGTCGTCTTCAACCGGGAGTCCTCCGGGGTATGAGAGCAGCGGCGTGAGAACGCGGGCGGGTCAAACCGAGGCGACGGCCGAGGGCTTGGCCTGGCTTGCAGCTTGCGCGAACGGGTTGGCTGCGCATTCCTCGGGCGCGATCTGACCGCTCAGCACCCCGAGGGCGATCTGGATCGGGTCAGGCGGATACGTCCCGATCCGATGCGGGTCAAAGGCCTCGATCTGGAAGAGTTCAACGCCCACGAAGCGGTCATCCGTGCGATGGGCGCGGCCGGCCAGGCTATGGCCTTCAGCCCATTCACGCGTAAGCGCAGCGTAGGCCCGGCCCAGATGCGAACAGTATTGCGTGTAATCAGTGAGCAAAACCTGCGATGCGTGGCAATGGATCGCCCACTCCTTCGTACGCTCCGCCTCGCCGTTATAGGTAAAATACGCATTCGGCTGCGACAGCGGCCCCCAGGGCGTCCAGCCTGTCAGCACCAGGCAGTCCGTGAGCGCTGCACCCACAATCCCCACAGCGGCAAGAGCACGCGTCACACGGTGAGCCACGTGGGCGTCATTGGCCGGCGGCACAATCACCGCGCCCGGCTTCCGGGCCTTGAACCATTCCACCACCTTGTCCACATCCGACGCCGTGGGCTGGTACCCAGGCGCCCTGTAAGCCTCCAGATCCCAGCACACCGCCTCTGCGCCCAGAACGTCGCACTCGAGCTTGAACTCGCCTTCCCGCACAATCACCCGCTTTTCTACATTCAGCCAGGGTGCGGCCACGTTGCGCTCGCCCGAAAAGACCAGCACCTCGATCACGGGCAAACCTCGGTGCACAGCGTATTCATGCAGCAGGCACGCGGCCGTGATTGCCCCATCATCCGCGTGAGGGCAAAGAATCACGAGCGGCCGATTGGGCCCCAGCACCGGGCGCAAAACCTCCCGCACATCGATGAGCTGGCCATGCGGGCCACACCCTCGCACCGTGCCGAGAAGCCGCTCAAAAACAGGATGCCAGCATTTGGCCGATTCAGTCGCC
This sequence comes from Planctomycetales bacterium, assembly GCA_027451885.1. GTDB lineage: Bacteria > Planctomycetota > Planctomycetia > Isosphaerales > Isosphaeraceae > JAKBAP01. The sequence continues at coordinate 5,228 of DAIDHX010000205.1, read as the reverse complement.
ATAAGTGTCATAAAAGGCGAGATTTCCAGGCCGCTTTCCAGAAAAAGCGCTAAGTGTCTCAGGATTCGCTCCGCCGCCCCTCGCCCCGCGAAGTTCGCGCCTGGTGTGACTCTATCTTGCGGTTCAATGGGCCAAAAATCAACCACGTCGGTCGAAACTCGCCCCTCTCCGGCTGAAGTCCTCAGCCAGATCGGAATTGCCTAACAAATCTTCACGAACTGCAGGATCGGATCTGAGCATGCAAGGAGGCTAGGCAGAGATCCCATCAATCGCTGAGTCGAGCTGGATCTGGCGTACCGGGAATTCTACTAACCGATTCCTCAGGAGGCGATTATGCCCGTTCATCGAACAGCCGGGCGCGAAAATCGGACCACTCTGACGGGGTTGGGTGGTCGCTGGTCTTCGTTTCATGTTTGATGAAGTCACTGAAGAGCCGGTCGATCAGGTCGAATCGCTCCGAGAGCACACGCACAATCGCCACGGCCAGAGACTCGGCCGCACGAGGGTTTTCCTGGCGCAAAAGTTCGTGAGCCGGGTGATAGAGTGTGAGCATCCAGACATCCGACGCGGCACGGACAGTCGCTGTTGGGGGCTTCGGCTGAAAGAACGACGTCGTGCCAAACACTGCAGGGGCCGTGAGTTCCGTGATCAGCTCACGCCTCCCGTGACCAATCGCCCGATCCAGGTCCACCTGCCCCTCGATCAGAAACGTTAGATGGTCATTCGGCTGACCCTGCTCGAGCAAAACCGAACCGGCCTTTGCCCGAGTCTCCACCAGCACCGCGGCAATCGCGTGCTTGCACTCAAGAGGAACATCCGCCAGCCACGGCGCACTGATGAAACGTTTAAGAGCTTCCGAATCGATCATCGTCCCTGCCTCAATGAGCCGGATTGCGTGACCGCCGCTCCAGACCTGAACCGCTTCCGGAACCGTGGAAACGGACTCGAGTACGAGCCAACCCCGCCACCGACCCTAACGATTGCGCTGACTGTTCCCGTTGCGTAAACGCTGGCAAAAGTGAGTTCTGTGATCTTCAAGATCATTGTAGCAGAGTAACCCTGAAAGCGCCGATGGAAACGGAGTGAACGAGAGCGTGCCGAAGTCGATCAAGAGAGCAGCGAATTGGGCCGAGGATTGGCCAGGATTCGCGGCATTGGGCAGGAATCAGGGACGACGCGGCGGGAGGACACGCCATGCGACGGCCGCCAGGATGGGTGTTGATCGGGATCATCTTCACTGGACTCCTGCCTGGTTGTGCAGGATTTCAGCAACGGGAATGGTTCGCCTCGGAGCCGAGCGCGAGTGCGCGGCCGACCGGGCTCTTTTCCTGGTGGCGCGGCAACCAGGCCCCCGTGGATCCCGCAGCCATTGAAAACGAGCGGCAAATCGCCAATCGCGAAGCCCCCACGTATCAGGACGTCTGGCCGGAACCACCGCGATCGGTCGGGCTCTTCCGGCTCTTCCCCTGGAATCGTGACCACCGCGGCAGCACATCCACACACCAGCTTCTCGCTCCCTTGAGCCCCGATGAATCCGCTCAGGGCATGCCGCCGCAAAATCTTTCAATGAAGCCCGGCAGAGGACATGGCCTGCCTCCGCAACAAGGTGACGTAGAGCTCGATGTGAATGCCCGCACGGCGAGCGCAAACGAGGATGATACCGCGGTCACAAGGCCAGCCCCGAGCCTGGGCGATGCGCCTCTGCCGAATGATCTCTCGGCCAGTGCATCAGAAGCCCAGCAGCCCTCGCCTGCTCCTCCTTCCTTGCTCCCGGATGACGAACCGATTATGCCAGATGTTGATATTACACCAAGAATTGCGTCAAGTGATCCGGTTGTTTCACCGACTCAAGGACCGGGAGACGGCCAGACGCTCGCCCGCAAGTCGGAGACTGGCTTGCCCGCACCCGCGCTCCTGGATGACGGCGAACTGCCGCTGGACGCCACGGAGCTCCAGGAGCCCGCGCCCAAACCCGCCGTCCCCCCCGCGCCGCCGATTACCAAGCCCGCGATTCCACCGCCACCACCCATTACGACCCCCTCGACCAAACCCGCACCACCCGCGAATCCCCCAGCGCCCCCTGCGCCACCTGAGATGCCTCCCGCGCCGCAGACCAGGCCGGCTCCGCCTGCAACCCCAGCGCCTGCACCAGCTCCCACACCGAAGCCTGCTCAGCCAGCGCCCACACCGAAGCCTGCTCAGCCAGCACCCACACCGAAGCCTGCTCAGCCAGCGCCAGCCCCCTCGCAGATGAAGCCGGCGACACCGGCCCCAGCACCCTCCTCGCCTGCTGCTCCGGCCACGACACCGCCGCCTGTGCCTCCGGCTCAGCCGCGGAAGCCAGCGACTTCCGCTTCCCAGCCGCCCGTCCAACCTTCCCTCCAGGAGACGCAGTACCAATACTCTTCACCTCCGCCCATGGCGGCCGCGGAGCCTCGTCAGAAGCTGTTCCATTGGCCGCTCTTCCGCTCGAAGGAACGGGTCTACGCCTCGCCTCAGTTCCCAGCAGCCGAATTCCCCGCCACCTACGGCTTGAAGCCCAGGGCAAAGACCCTGCCCGAGGCTGTGCCAGCGGCTCAGGCGCAGGCACCCGCCGAGGCTCCGCTCGAAATCCAGCCGACCGCGCAAAGCTCCCCCCAGGCTCAGCCCTCCGCCCAGCACGAACATCACCACCAAAAGTCACACACCGAGCATTGCAACTGCCACTGGCATTGGCGACCAGGCATGTACACCATGGCGTTCGTGCACAAGGTCAAGGAGATGGGCGCTGGCATCGGTAAGATGTTCAGTAAGAAGTGCTGCTCGTGCTGTACCTGTGAAAGGTGCACAAAGGCGGCCCAGGCCTCCCCACAAACCGACGCAACCACGCCCCCCGCACCAGCGAAATCTGTCTCGAACTCGGTCGCGCCCGGAGCCAGGCCAGCCCCCACCCGCACAGCCTCCGGAATCCCCGGCTTGCGCAGCTCTGCGCTGAATATGGCCGAGCTGTTCCCCAACGGCGACCCCGTCGCCAGCTCACCCGCCGTCCGGCTAGTTCGAGCCCAGGCGGGCGATCTCACGCAGGAGCGGGGGCTCGAAAGCGCCTCCCTTGACCAGGAGCTCGAGCCAGCGCCGCAACGTTAGCTCAAGGTGCTCCGCCACCTCCGGATGTTGCTCAACCACGTTGTTGTGATCCCAGCGGTCCTCGGGCTTGCGAAACAGCTCCGGGGACCGCGGCTCTTCAGGATCCACCTCAACTGGCACAATCAGGTGCCAGAGATGGTTACGAATCGCGAATTCCGCGGTATCCATCCCCAGGCAGGCATAGTCGCGCACCTTGGTCATCTTGCCGCGAATGAGCGGCAAGAGATCATGACCGTGGATTTCGTGCCGCTCGGGATCGAGCGGGGGCAGGCCAAGCGCACTCCAGATCGTCGGTAAGAGGTCAACGGTCTGCACAATCGCGGTCTTGCGCGTGCCGCCGTGCGCGCCCGAGGGCATGCGCACGATGAGCGGCGTGTGAATCAACTCCTCGTAAAGCCAGGGGCGAAAGCGCCGCACGATCCCGTGCTCGCCCAGCGGCTCCCCCTGGTCGCTCGTGAAGATGATCATCGTATCGTCGAGCCGGCCCAGGCGCTCGAGCGCCTCGAAGAGCTGGCCCAGCCGGCTGTCCACCAGTGTCACCGCCCCCGCATAGGTGCGCCGCAGTCGAAACAGCTCCGCCTCGGAAAGCACATCTCCCACAGCCCCGGCCGGGACATCCACGAGACCGGCGACCTCATCAATCTCAATTTCCTCGTCCTCGTCGCGAACGATGTCGCCTTCCTCGCCAATCTCGAACTCATCAGGCTCGATGGTGACGTACATATCTCGATATGGCTGGGGCGAATCCCACGGGCCGTGCGGGCTGAAAAGATCGACCCAGAGCAAGAACGGGTTCGATCGCGTCCGATGCCGCTCGAGCCAGTCGATCGCGGCCTGCACGGTTCGCGCTGCTCCCGTGGATTCCTCGTCGCGGCCGGCGACCGCGCGGTTTCGCAGCAACTGCTCCCAGCGCCCCTTCCACAGGGCATGATCCGGATCATCCTCGGGCGGCAGCCGCAGGCCCGGCTCGTCTTCCAGCCGCACGCGCTTGACGCGAGGATCGGTGGGCGGAATCCAGGGGTCGTAGCCCTCGCCCCGAACCCACAAAACCTCGTCAAAACCGCGGCCGTAGCCCAGACCAGCCTCACGCAAAAGCGGTACGTCCGAGATCAGCGCTGTCTGCACGCCCTCCTTGTAGAGCAGGTCGGGCAGGATCACCTCATCCGGCTCAAGCGGCGTCCAGCCGAGCGCTGGATCGTGAAACCCATACCGCCCCGTCCACCAGCTCCGCCGCGTGGGGAGCGTGGTCAAGTTCTCAGGATAATGATGATCGAACACGACCCCCTCGGCCGCCAGGCGGTCCAGATTCGGCGTCTCGATCCACGGATTGCCGTACGCACCCAGAAATCCCAGGTGCAGGCTGTTCGCAACCACGACGATGACGTTCATGACCAGGATTCTAACCGATCCCCGTTCTCGAGCCATCAGCCCAGCCGAGAGCCCCGCCCCATTCACACCTTCAAGTCACATTCGCCAGCAAGGACTCGTCCCTCGACCCAGAAACCCCGCCTTGAGAGAATCGGCCAACCCCGGGCTACGACGCGATGCAGCCGCGGTTCACAACTTCCCTCGAGGCCAGACAAGGCAGGCGCCCGCGCTGCGCCGCCGGCCCAAACCACCGAATTGTCAAGGAACGACCAGGGCGGGAATCCCTGGCCTCGACCAAAGTCGTCGCGATCGACACGATCCATTTAGAGCGACTCGTCAACCCGCGACACCGCGAACACACTCCGGGTTGAGGGCTCCGCGGACTGAAACACGAGGATCCGGTTTCTCGAAGGCGCAACGGCTTAGAGTCTTGGATTGACTTTCGCTTGCCAGCATGGCCTGGCTTCGCTTTGCCAGCATCGCCTGGCTTCGGTTTCTTGGGTTGATTGCCTCACTTGCTAGCGAGCTTGGCTTCGCTTCACCGACGACGCTTGGCTTCGGTTCGCGGGCGTCGGTTGGCTTCGGTCCGCGAGGGTGCAATGGGTTCGGTTCGTAGTCGACGGTTCTCCTGTAATGGCTTCATATTACGGATAGTCTTTGGTGGATTTTGCGCAGCGGTTGTGGCACCAATTTCTGACACGCTTTTGGCATCACTTTCTTACGCGATTGGGTTCGGT
>DAIDHX010000204.1 GCA_027451885.1 Planctomycetales bacterium | reverse complement strand
GGGCTTGCGTCTGGACGCGCGTGCGCTGGTGCTGCGTGGGGGGGATCAAGGCCCCGCGGTGGCGCTTGCGAAGCCCGAAGAGAGCCTGCTGCTCAAGGCGATTCGCTACGAGGAGCTGGAGATGCCGCCGGCGGGCAAGCTGCCCGAGCGCGAGCGCGCCATCCTCACGCGCTGGGTGCGCGAAGGTCTGCCCTGGTCGGCGACTCACAATGACGCCACGCCCACGATCGAAACACCTGAGCCACGCCCCGCGGCGAAACGTCCCGCGTGGCTCGCCTGGTCGACGCACCCGCTCGCACGCCCGAGCGTGCCCGAAGCACGCGGGGCCGCGACCCCAATCGATGCCTTTGTGAATGCCGGGCTGGCCGCGCACGGGCTCGCACCCAGCCCGCCGGCCGACAGGCTGACGCTCATCAGGCGCGTGACGTACGACTTCACAGGTTTGCCCCCCACGCCCGCTGAGGTCGAGACCTTCCTGGCCGATGACCGGCCTGATGCCTACGACCGCCTGGTCGATCGCCTGCTCGGCTCGCCCCACCACGGCGAGAAGTGGGGGCGATTCTGGCTCGACCTCGTTGGCTATGCCGAGACCAATGGCTACGAGCGCGACAACGCCAAGCCGTTCGCCTGGCGCTATCGCGACTATGTCATCGACGCGTACAACGGCGACAAGCCGTTCGATCGGTTCATTCGCGAGCAGCTTGCCGGCGACGAGATCGATCTGAGCTCGGCCGAGTGCCTCACGGCGACCGGGTTTTACCGGCTCGGGCTCTGGGACGATGAGCCCGCCGATCGCCAGCAGGCGCGTTATGACGGCCTGGATACGATCGTGGCGGTGACCGGTCAGGCCGTGCTGGGGATGACCATCAATTGTGCGCGGTGCCACGATCACAAGGTTGATCCGATCCCCCAGCGCGACTATTACCGGCTGCTGGCGTTCTTCCAGGATCTTGCGCCTCCGGACGGCCGGAATCTGAAGACCGCGACCGATGCCTGGGGGCGGCGGATCTCAGTGATGGCGGGGTGGGAGCGGGGGCAAACCGAGACGCACGTGCTCCTGCGGGGCAATCCGAGCGTGAAGGGCGAGAAGGTCGAGCCGGGCGTGCCGTCGCTGATTGATCCGCATGGGCTCAAGTTTTCGCCGGGAGCAGGCAAACGGAGCGCGCTTGCGGACTGGCTGGTCGATGCTCGGAACCCCCGCACAGCGCGGGTGCTGGCGAACCGCATCTGGCAGAACTTCTTCGGCCGCGGGATCGTGCCCAGCTCGAGCGACTTCGGCGGCCTGGGCGAAGCGCCCAGCAACCCTGAGCTGCTCGACTGGCTGGCCTGCGAGATCATTGCGAACGGCTGGCGGCAAAAGCCGCTGCTGCGCATGATCGCGATGTCGGACGCCTATCGCCGCTCATCCCGCGGCAACGCGCGCAACCTGGCCCGCGACCCGCGCAACGACCGCCTCTGGCGCTATCCGATGCGCAGGCTCACGGCCGAGGAAGTCCGCGATGCCATTCTTGCCGTTTCAGGCGTGCTCAACGACGCAATCCACGGGCCAAGCGTGCACCCGCCGATCTCGCAGGAGGTGCTCGCCGGCCAGTCGGTGCCCGGCAAGGGGTGGGATGTTTCGCCGCCGCGGCTCGCGGCCAGGCGCAGTGTTTATGTACATGTGAAACGCTCGCTCGCGCTGCCGATCCTGGAAACGCATGACGCGCCCGATACCGACTCAAGCTGCCCCGTGCGCTTCACCACCACGGTCCCCACCCAGGCGCTCGGACTCCTGAACAGCGAATTCGCAAATACTCATGCACTGATTCTTGCGGACCGTTTGCGCAGCGAGCATCCGCAAGACCTTCCCGCCCAGATCGCCCGCGCGATCGAGCTCGCTTACGCCCGCAAGCCGCGGCAGAATGAAGTCGCGGACGACCAGGCGATCGTTTCCTGGCTCGTGGAGAAGCAAGGTCTCGAGCCCCGCCTCGCGGTCGCGCAATACTGCCTGCTACTCTTGAACGCGAATGAATTTGTTTATCTTGACTAGAACGAGGACGCGATGAATCTCCCCCATGAAGCGCGTGGCGCGGCACGAGGCGTGTTTTGCGGCCGCACGCGCAGGGAGTTGTTGTGGGAGATCGGCGGCGGGTTTGGCGGGGTTGCGCTCGCGGGGATGTTCTCGGGTGATGGGTTCCTGGGCCGGCAGGCCATGGCGGCCGACGGGGTGACGCCGTTCGTGAACCCCATGGCGCCCCGGGCGCCCATGCTCCCCGCGAAGGCGAAGAGCGTGATCTTCCTGTTCATGTACGGCGGCCCGAGCCATGTCGACACCTTCGACTACAAGCCGGGCATGGATAAGCTGGACGGCAAAACGATCGCCGTCAAAACTTTCGGCCGCGGCGGCAAGAAGAACCAGGGCCGCGTGGTCGGCCCCAGGTGGAGCTTCAAGCAGTACGGCCAGTGCGGCAAATGGGTCTCCGACCTCTTCCCCAACCTGGGCGGCTGCGTGGACGACATCGCGTTTTTGCACTCGATGTACGCCGAGTCGCCGATCCATGGCTCCGCGCTTTTGATGATGAACTCAGGGCGGGTTCTCTCCGGGCACCCGTGCCTGGGCTCGTGGGTGACATACGGGCTTGGCAGTGAGAACGAGAACCTGCCCGGCTTCGTGGTGATGCTCGACAGGAAGGGAGGGCCGATCTCGGGTGCGAAGAACTGGTCGAGCGGCTACATGCCGGCCTCGTATCAGGCCACGGTGATCCGGGCGGATGGCACGCCCATCCACGACCTGAACCCACCCAGCACCACGGCAGGCGCGACGCGCAGAGGGCTGCTCGATCATCTGCTGCGCAAGAACCAGGCGCATCTGGCAGCGCACGCGGACAACACCGAGCTCGCCGCGCGGATCGCCAGTTACGAGCTTGCCTACAAGATGCAATCGGCCGCGCCCGAGGCGGTCGAATTCGCGTCCGAACCGGCCGAGACGCAAGCGCTCTACGGGCTCGATCGCCCGGAAACGGCGGACTTTGGCAGGAAATGCCTGCTGGCGCGGCGGCTTGTGGAGCGTGGAGTCCGCTTCGTGCAGATTTAGTCCGGAGGCGCGCACAACGACGACAACTGGGACGCGCACGCGGATCTCGTGGCCAATCACAATTTCCACGCCGGCGAGACTGATCTGCCGATCGCGGGTCTGCTCAAGGATCTGAAGCGGCGCGGGCTGCTGGACGAGACGCTCGTGGTGTGGGGCGGCGAGTTCGGCCGCCAGCCCACGGCGGAGTTCGCAAAGGGAACGGGGCGCGACCACAATTCCTACGGCTTCACGATGTGGCTCGCGGGGGGCGGCATCAAGGGGGGCGTGAGCGTGGGCAAGACCGACGAGCTTGGCAGCGCGGCGGTCGAGGATCGCTTCCATGTCAAACGCCTGCATGCGACAATTCTGCAGCAGCTCGGGCTCGATCCCAACGCGCTTTCGTACTTCCACGGCGGGCTCAAGCAGAAGCTCGTGGGAGTGGAAGGGGCCGAGCCCATCAGTCAGATCATCGCCTGATTGAGAGTTTCATTCGCCTCTGGGAGGTCAATAACAATGCGCGAGAGCAGCTCACGCAGGCGGTTTCTGGGGGTTGCGGGCACGGCCGCGGCGGCGGCAAGCTTGCCCATTCCGGCCAGGGCCTCGGGCGAGGCCGACGCGCCAGCCATCCTCGGCGGCAAGCCGGTGCGCCAGACTGGCTTCCCCTCCTGGCCGATCATCGACGAGACGGACGAGCGCGCCTGGATCGGCGTGCTGCGCTCGAAAAAGTGGGGCCGGCTCGTCGGCAAGGAGGTCGACCGGTTTGAAGCGTCGTGGGCTAAAACCCTCGGCGCAAAGCATGCCGTCGCCGTGGCCAACGGCACAAGCGCGCTTGTGACGGCGCTTGCCGCGCTCGACGTCGGACCCGGCGACGAGGTCATTGTTCCACCCTACACCTTCGTGGCCACGATCAACGCCGTGCTCATGCATCACGCGCTGCCGATCTTCGTCGACACCGACCGCGAGACCTTCCAGATCGACGCCGCCAAGGTCGCCGCCGCCCTGACCGAAAACACACGCTGCGTTATCCCCGTGCATCTGGGCGGTTCCGCAGCCGACCTCGACACAATCCAGGCCGCCGCGGCCCCCCGCTCGATCCCAATCCTCGAAGACGCCTGCCAGGCCCACCTCGCCGAATGGAAGGGCAAGAAAGTCGGCACCCTGGGCGCAATGGGCTGCTTCAGCTTTCAGGCCACCAAGAACCTGAACTCAGGCGAAGGGGGCGCAATCGTCACCAGCGACCAGGCACTCTACAGCCGGGCCAGGAGCTTTCAAAACAACGGCCGCACCACCAGCGGGCTCTTCGCCTACGAACGCCCCGGCTCGAACCTGCGGCTCACCGAGTTCCAGGGCGCCCTGCTGTCGCGCCAGCTCACACGCCTCGAGCCCCAGTCGCTCACCCGCGAACAGAACGCACAGTATCTCACCCAATTGCTCGCGGAGATCCCCGGAATCACCCCAGCCAAAATGTACCCCGGATGCACCCGCAATGCATATCACCTGTACATGTTTCGATATGATCCAGCAGGGTTTTCGGGGCTGCCGCGCGACCGATTCTTGAAGGCGCTCGCGGCCGAGGGGATTCCCGCGTCCCACGGCTACGACCCGCTCTACCGCGAGCCATTCTTGAGGAACACGCTCGAGTCGCGCGGCTACAGGGCGATCTATTCTCCCGCGCGGCTCAAGAGCGTGCTCGACCAGATTCACTGTCCCGAAAATGACCGGCTGTGCGCAGAGGCCGTGTGGCTTACGCAAACCATGCTCCTGGGCCCGCGCGACGACATGGACCAGATTGCAAGTGCTGTGCGCAAGATCCAGAAACATGCGGCGAGGCTGGCGAACGCGTGAGCATCCCATCCCCAGGCCGCTTCGCCCGGATGTCGCTCGTCATGGCCTCAGCCGTCGGCATGGCGGTGTGGTTCGGCGGGTTCACGTTCTACGGCGGGTTCATCCAGCCGCGGTTGCACAACCGGTACGACTCGTTCGAGGCCGGGCTTGTCACCCGGGAAGTGACTGTGGACCTCAACTGGATCGGCGCGGGGGTCCTTGCGCTCTGGTGGGTGCTCGCGTGGGTTGAGCGCGGATCGCTGGGCAAGCCGGCGCGCTTGTGTGCGTTCGGCATGCTTGGCTTCGAGACGGCCTGCCTGGCTGCGCTTTTCGTCCTGCACGGCGTGCTTGATCGCATGATCGACTCGGGCACGCTCAAATCCTTTCGTTCCCTTCATGAGGTTTACCTGATCATCAGCACGGCGGGCTGGGGCGTGAATCTGGCCTTGCTTGCGCTTGGGCTTGCGGCCTGCGCAGGCATGGTTGGGCCGCGATCCCAGGCACATTCCGCCTGATCCCAACCTGTGTCACATCCCTGACATAAAATCCTGCTTGCTCATGGGGCAGGCGTGTACTACGCCTTTCAAGGGGACAACATGCGTCCCCCCGACCGTCTTTGCCCGGCTCCCACCACGACGCCGTGATGGGACAGTGTGGCGCGGTTCCCGATCGCCCCGGCGACTGATCACGATCAAGGACATCCACATATGGCTCAAAATCGCATGCGTCACCTGGGTTCAATGCTTTCGAAGACGATGGCAGGAAGGAATCCCAGGCCGGCCGATCGGCAGCGCAAGCGGCGGCGCCCCGCGATCGATCTGCTCGAATCGCGTGAGCTCCTGAGCACCTTCACCGTCACAAACCTGCATGCCGCGGGGGCGGGGTCGCTGCGGCAGGCGATCATTCAGTCGAACAACCAGCCGGGCTTTAACACCATCGACTTCAGCGTCCATGGCACCATCGACACCGGCTCGAAGTCGCTGCCGGCGATCACGAGCCCGGTGCGGATCGACGGCACGTCGGCCCCATTGTACAACGGCAGCCCGGTGGTAACGGTCGACTTCCAGGGCACGCGCGGACTGATGTTCGCGCAGGGGTCGGACGGCTCGATTCTGCGCTCACTGGCGCTTGTGCACGCGGGGAGCTCGGGTGTGACGCTCCTGTCCTCGTACGTCACGGTGCAGGGCAATGACATCGGTGTGCTGGCCAACGGATCCACACCGGCCGGCAACCAGGGAGACGGCATCCGGATCATGTCCTCGTCGCACGGCGATTTGATCGGCCAGCCCGACCCCGTGACCGGCGTCACGTATTACAACACCGGCTCCGTGAGCATTCAGCCAGTCACAGACTGGACAGGAATACGCGCTTCCGGCACGCCCCAGCAGTATCTGCTCACGGGCACCTCAGGGGCGACCGGGCTGCTCTACGCCGGGCCGATCTCCGGCTCGGGCGGCACGACCTATGTTGTGAGCTACCCGGGTGCATCGGTCACAAGCCCCTATGGCCCGGACGTCGCGACCGGCGGCGAGATCCGGGTTGTGGGAACGTACAAAACAAGCACCAGCGATAACGTGAACGGCTTTGTCTTCCAGGGCACCACCGCCGATCTTGCGAGCGGTGCCGGCAGTTACCAGACCATCAACTACCCAGGCAACATCTACACCTATGTGCACAGCACAATGGGCGACCTGGCCGTGGGCAACGCGGGCAATGCCCCTGGTACGTCCGACGTTGCCTTCATTTACAGCCTGTCGCAGCAGAAATTCCTGGCCACGGTCGCGTATCCGGGCGCAGCGACGACCTCAGTCTACGGCGTGTGGTCGAACGGCAACTCGAGCTATACCCTTGCCGGCGGGTTCACCAGCCCGGTCGGTTCCGCCGGCGCGATCTCCGAGGCGTACCTGGTCGATTACAATGAGTCGACCGGCCAGTTTAGCAACTGGATGTCCTACGCGGGGCCGCAGGGGCTCGTCACACCGTCGATCGCCACGCATTTCCAGGGTATCTCGAGCCCGGTGGAAGGCGTCTACACGCTCGCGGCGTTCTCCACGAATACAGGGCAGGGCACGGCCATCGAGGCGTCGCTTGCAACGGTGAAGCGAAGCGCAAGCGGCACATTCACCCCCGCCTACTGGGTGCCGCTCAGTGTCCCGGGCGCGGTGGGTGTCGAGAGTGCGAACTCGGTGGCTGACAACCAGGTCGTGGGGATCGCGACCACTTCCTCCGGAACGATTGCCTACCAGGCGACGGTCAATCTCGGCTTCCAGCTTTCGAACGTGATCAGCGGCAACAAGGGCAACGGCATCGGGATCGATGGCGCATCGGGCAACACGATCGTCATGAACAACATTGGCACCGACTCGACCGGGTCGTTCGCTGTTCCCAATGGGCGAAACGGCATTCTGCTGACACAGGGTGCGTCGGGGAACATGATCGGCGGGATTGCCACCGCGGGCAATGACCCCACCGCGGGCTATATCGCCCGGCCGCCGCAGGGGAACCTGATTTCGGGCAACCGGGGCGACGGCGTGCTCATGACCGCCGGCGCGACGGGGAACACGATGAGCGGCAACTTTGTCGGCACCACCGCGACCGGCGACTCCGCGCTTGGCAACGGCGGAGACGGCGTGGCGATTGTGCATGCGAACGGCAACCAGCTCATCGGCTGCCAGTTCCAGGATTCGCCCTTCGTCTATTACAACGTGGTCTCCGGCAACGGCGGCAACGGCCTGCGCATCACCGACTCGAACAACACGGTCGTTCAGGCCAACTTCCTGGGCGCAGGGGCGAACAACATGACCGTCGTGCCCAATGGCGGCGACGGGCTGCTCGTTTCGGGCACCTCCGCGAATACCCAGGTCGGCGGCGTGATCCCGCTCGGCAACGTGATTTCGGGCAACGCCCGCAATGGCATCGAGGTCAAGGACCAGGCGAGCGGCCTGATCTCGTTCAACACCTTCACCGGCATCTTTGCCTTCGGCGCAGCAGCCCCCAACCGGCTCGACGGTGTCAAGATCACGTCCACGGGCGGCGGCAACATCATCCGCACGTGCATCGTTTCGGGCAACGGTGCGAACGGGATCGAGATCGGCGGCCAGGCGACCGGCGTGCAGGTCACCGACACCGCGGTTGGCACCAACACCGGGATCAACGTACCCATTCCCAACGCCGGCGACGGCATCAAGATCGACGGCCACGCCCACAACAACGCGATCGGCGGATTCCAGCCCTCCGTTGAGCCGAATGTCGACGTCTCCGCGAATTATGGCTATGGCATCGAGGTCGCGGGCCACGCCCATGACAATGCCATCTTCCACTGCACGATCGGCGCGTCCGGGGTGAGCGAGCACCCGCTCGGCAACGGGCTGGGCGGCATCGTGATCGGAGCGGGGACCTCGGGCACAACGGTCGGCGGCCCGGCATTTCCGCTCCAGGACGCCATCCTCTACAACAACGGGCCGGGCATCCTCATCCACGCGTCGCGGGCGAACGCGGTCCTCGGCAACCAGATCCAGTCAAGCGACGGCGCGGGGGTAATGGTCATCGGCCGGTCGAACGGCACCCGCGTCCAGAGCAACTACATCAGCGGCAACACCAGCAACGGCGTGGTCCTCCTCCGCGCCAGGGGCGTCTCGATCGGAGGCCCCGTCAATCTGCAGCCGATCGCCAGACCTTACTTCGGCATGGGCAACCAAATCGTGACCAACAGCGGTTACGGCGTGATCGCCCTGGGCGCATCGTACGGCACAGTGGTCCAGGACAATTTCATCATGGCCAATACAACTGGTGATGTGAACATCACACACGCGCGAGGAATCACTTATATCCCACGCATCGTACGCTAGAAAAAGCGACGCCAAACCGCGGGCTGGCGGCGCAGGCCCTGGCAAGCACCAGGCGCTTCAAACCCGGCTCGCGGCCTGACCCTTGCCACGGCTGCGCCCGCGGGAACCAATCGCAGCCCCGGGCGCGGCTGGGCCGGTGAGCGCGTCATAGAGTCCCTGGCGATCGTTACGCCTGATCTGGGCCACCTCACGCAGCATACGCAACGCGCTTCGGATCAATTTAACCGCCGAACTTTCGTACTCATGATCCTCTGAAACTGAGACTGGCGTTTCCACAACACTGAGCCCCATCCGCGGGGCCAGATAGAGCAGCTCCACATCGAAGCCGAAGCCTGCAAGCCGCTGCGCCTGGAAGAGCCGCTCAGCCGCCGAGGCGCGAAAGCCCTTGATCCCGGCCTGGGTGTCGTGAAACGGAATCCCGAGCGAAGCCCGTACCAGGAAGTTAAACGCCCGTCCCATGAATTTGCGTGAGGCGATGGTGCGTGCCGAGTTGCCAGCCACCATGAGCCGGGAGCCAATGACCACATCATGTGTCTCAAGCGCAGCGAGCAGATTGGGCAGATGGTCGAGAGAATAAGCCAGATCGCCGTCGATGAAGCATACGAACTCGCTGCCGCAGCCGAGCACGGCGCGTTTGATCGCGCCCCCCTTGCCGCAGTTTTCCGCGAGCAACAGGCACGAAACAGCGCCCCCGGCGGGAAGCGCACTTGCCAGCAGCCGCGGCGTGGCGTCGGTCGAGCCGTCGTCCACGAACACGAAGCGGTGATCAGGGTGAAGCGCTGCGTAAGCCAGCACACGCTCGACCGAACGCTTGACCACGGCAGACTCGTTGTGCACCGGCAGCACCACCGTGACTCGATCCTGCTTTTGAGAATCCGCCTGCGAGGAGGAATCCACGCGGAAGTGCGGGCGGATCGCGAGGGACTCATGCCCAGGCGTGCTTTCGACCCGCATGTCGGTGCCTGGCTTCATCACGCGGAGCCCTCGATTCGATTCTCGCAGCTCGGAACGGTCAGCTCGCGGTCACGCGAGCACGGTCGCGGTCAAGCGCGTGGGGACGAGACACATTCAGCCCAGGCGATTCCAAACCGGCATCAATCGCTCGATCGGCCTGAGCTTGCCGCCGGTTCGAAAACGCCAGGGGAATCCAGCCCAGGAGCACACAAATCGCACCCAGGGGGAGCGTGCCGCGGTTGCGGTAAAGATCCCCATGCGGGAAAAGCTGCGAAAGCTGGTCAGAAATGAGCAGCGCCATGCCGAGCCCCGTGAAGAATCGGGCCCACAACCGGCCCGGCTCGGACCAGGCGCGCATCACGCCCCAGGCCATTGTGGGCGCGAGGAGGAGATACGTCTGTGCCTCGGTCGCCGGGCCGAAGAGCGTCATCCAGATGCTCCCCATGGCGAGCACGAGATCGAAAAGGGCAGGGCGGTCGAGCCTGAGTATTCGCCCCGCGGCCACCGCGCCCGCGGCGAAGAGCGCCGTGGCAAGCTGTACCTGCTGAATGGTGGAATGCTCGAGCCGGCTGCCACGCCATCGCGTAAACAAATACGCAAAACTACGATATTCACGCATCACCGAAATCCTGGCTCGGGTGTCGCCGCGGACGTAAGTGATCCATTCTGAATATTGCCAGGACGCGTAGGCATAGCTCTTGAAGAGAAACGGCAAAGCCAGCCCGATCGAGGCGGCCAACGCCACGCGCCACGCGAGTTTGCGGGGATAAACCAGTGCGAGCAGCATCCCGAGCGAGATGGGGTAGATCTTGAACAGGAACGAGACCGCGATGCACACGGCGGCGAGATTCCAGCGCTCGTGCAGGGCGGCCGTCATCATGGCCAGCATGCCGGCGAGCACGATCGGGTTCGACTGCCCGTTGTGCAGGCTCGAGGCGGCCAGGGGCGCAACCATGAGAAACAGCCAGGCGCGGCTGCGCGGGCTTGCAATCTGGAGGACCGATCGCGACCACCAGTAGAGCGATACCAGGAGCGAGCCCGCGCTGATGATCCGCCAGAGCGTGCCGCCAATGCGATCGCTGGTCGCGGCAAGCGGTGCGAACAGCATCGCCACCGCGGGGCTATAGCGATAAAGATCAAGCCCGTCCGCGCGCTCGATGCGGGAATAGAGCATCTCCCCCCGCACCCACTTACGCGCCGCGTCAGAGATGATCGGATAGACCGAATGCTGGCGAGGCGCCACGATCGCCTGGCCCAGACCCACACCAATGAACACGGCCCAAAGCACAATGGCGAAACGCTCGACGTGCGACCGATTCCGAAATCGCGTGATGATCGTTTTAAGCAGCATCACGGACCCTCCCCCACGCGCTGCGCCTGGTAATCAAACGGGGCTCGACAAGCACAATCCCCAGCCGCGCGCACATCTCAAGAAAACGAGGGTCGGAGAGCCGCTCGAGCTCCGCGACCCTGCGCCCAAAACGTTCGTTCTCGTCCTCGCCTGGAATCCCCCGCAGGGTTTCGTCGGCATGGCCGGGATGGCAGGTAAGCTCCAGCGTGCGCCCCGCAGCGCAGGCCAGCCAGCGTGTCAGGAACTGTTCGTCGTTCGTGTCCCGCGGATTGGTAATGCCCATGAGCGCATCATTCCCCGGGAACCCGCGCTTCGCCAGGCGCCTGGCGTCCGCCCGGCCCAGGCTCGTGAGAAAACCGCGCTTGAGCCGCGCACCCGGCACACGCGCGATCGTCGCCAGCGGCTCGATCACTCGCCGCACGTACGGCTTTTCGCCCCCCGCCTGCTCGAGCACCCGCACCAGCGCACGCCCAACCGGGGGAAACACCTGCACGTGATGATGTGTATTCACGACCGTGGGCGTATCACCCACAATCGCGCGGAATCGCTCGAGCTGGGCGCGCAGCTCGCGCTCGATATCGTCCTCGCGAACCTGCCCGCGGAACACGCGGCCCATGAGCCGGCCAAGCGAAAGAAACCGCCCGTCCGCCTCAACCAGGCTGGGAATTGCTCCGGGATGCGAAATCGGCCGGTCAAACGTGAGGCACGCGTGCCAGCCCAGCTCAAACGGCATGCCGCGCTCACGCCAGGCGCGCACGCTCGATTCGGCATGGTGAGAATTCACCAGCAGAACCGCCGAGGTCACAAGGCCTCGAACCGCCAGGTCGAGGATCCCTCGAGACGTCGCCGGTCCCATGCCAAAGTCGTCCGCCATGACGACCAGGTATCGACCGCCATCCATGCCGGATTCCGCCCCCTCATCCCTGAGCCGAGAATCACGCTGGCCGAACCGAATCGATTCCAATCATCCCTGACACGCGCGGCCAAGCATCGCCGCGCGCTCGGTCCCGATTCCCGGCCATGCCGTGAGATTGTGTAAAGATAACAAATCCTGCTTTCCCGCCAAGATCAACGCAAGCGTACACAACCGCGGCCGCCGCAGAAGCCAGGGGGGATCGATTCCAGGAACGAGAATCGGTTAAAAAATCCGGGGAGTTCAGCGCCTGGGGGCATTCGCGCGGAATCCTTGAGATCGATTCCGCACAGATGCTCCAGCTTTCCCAAACCCGCACCAATCAAGATCTATTCGACCTCGACAAGACCCAGATCAACGCCCTGGCCGCCCCCTGTCTGATGGCAATGCACGGCAATCGTCACCTTCGCGCCAGGCTTCAGCTTCTCGAGAGCCCCTGGCGAGATCTCCGCGGGCATGTAATCGGTGACGTAGCCGCCCTCTCGCACGGCAACCTCTCCGTCGATAAAAACAGTGGCGTCCTCATCGTGATAAAGCAAAAGCTGGAGACGAGATGCATTGAATTTGGCAGGCAAGGCGACTTCTCGGCGAAGCCAGATATCCCGGGTCCGCCACTCGGTCGCGACCGCGATCCCCGGTGTACCCTTGGTGCCGAAGCCGCCTGGCCCCGACTTCCAACCGGAATCGTCAAACCCGGGCTGCTGCCAGCCCTCGCCTGGCTTGCTGAACGTGTACTTCCATTCGGTGGGCGACCGCCTGGACGTCGGGACGACTTCCGTAATCCGGGGCGCAGGGGGCGCAAGGGCATAGTCTCCCGCCTTCCGCTGATCCCGTTTTGCCCATTTATCCCAGACCGCGCGGTTCTCGAGAAGCTTGATGAAAATCCCACCTACAACTGGCCGTGCTCGCATGCCGTCGCTCCGGGGATCGTTCGTGAAGTACGAATCCACGAGCGGCAGCCGCGCGGAGGTCTCGTTCAGGTAGTCGTAGATGGGATCCACGATCGCCCGGAAGTCGGCGGGGTCCTCAGCGAGTGTGGCCGTCCACACGCACCAGTCGGTCTTGGTGAGCTTGGTGCGAGAATCGAGCGGCAGACCGTAGCGCTGGAGCTTCGATTTGTAGAACGCGATTTCGTCGCGTGTGACTTCCTTCGGGAACACGTCGAGCCCGAGCAGTTTGTCCCAGATCAGGTTGTATTTCTGGCTCCAGGTGCGTGGTTGGTCAAAGGCGATGCGATAGTGGCCGCCGTCGGCCGCGACCTGCATCCAGTTCCTGGCGAAGCGCCTGGCGATTTCCTGGAACCGAGCCGCGTCGGCATCGTTCCCTTTCAACTTGAGCAAGCGGCCCTGGGCGGCAATGGCCAGGATCGCCTTGACTGAGAGGTTTGCGTTATGGGCCAGGTGTCCCATGAAGTCATCGGTGCAGAGCTGGTTTTCGGGATCCTTGCCATACCGCTCCAGGTAGGCTTCCCAGCGCGTGAGCTGGGGCATCCACTTGAGGGCGAAGTCGGCGTTGCCTTCCATGTGTGCGATGGCTGCGCACAGCAGGATCATGTTGCCGCTTTCCTCGACGGGCATCATGTCGCCTTCGTTCTTCGAGTGTTCGCCGCCGGCGTAGACCTGGCCGTTGATTTGGGGATAAGTCCCCACATCGTGAGGCGCGAAGGGGAACTTCCAGCGTTCGGATGCGCCATAGACGAGCGCGGGGGCCACGAGCGCCCTGGCGTAGGTTGGCCCCATGGGCAAGAACAACGGGGCGGCGGGGTAGATCACATCGACCGTGGCCGCGCAGCCGTTCGAGCTGTTTTCCTTGGGGAAGAGCATGGGCTGGCCGTTGGCATCGGCCGCGAGCCCGCAGCCCGCCAGCGCCTGGCGATATGCCAGCGCGCCGATCCGTGCGTAGCGGGAGCCCCCCGCGTTCTCGAGATCCGCGGTGAGTTCTTCATCGAACGCGCGGCAACGCGGGCCAAGGACCGCGTAGTCATGCTCGGCCGCTTCGAGCAGATCGAGCGCGGTCGCGCCGTTGCGCCTCCAGTAAGGCCGCAGCTTCTTGCCCAGAAACATCACCGAATAGATCTCGTCGTACGTCAGGATCACATGACGTTCGACCGGCTCGGCCGCGACCTTCCCCAGATCAAACGCGAACGCAAGCGCAGGCTCGCGATCATTGGCCGCGCGGGGCGCGGCGGGCTCGTCGGCGGCGGGCAGCCCTCCCGTGGCCGAGAACGAATCCAGCAGGGTATCGCTCGAGCCCATCGCCGACTTCGCGTCCTCGGTCCGCGCTGCGGCGTAAACATGGCCCCAGTCGATTCGCACGTCGTCACCGGCGGGGCGCAACAGCGGCTGCTCGGCCGTGCCCGCGCGGAGCGCGGTGAGCCCACCACGCGCCTCACGCGACCAGGTCACACGCTGATCCGGCGTGTTCACCGTCAACAAGCTGCTCGTGCTCTGAAACAGCGAGACCGCGTGCCCCTGGCCGTCGGTCGATCGCACCGACCAGGTCAGGTAGGTGACGGGCCGCGCCAGGATCTCAAGCGAATCAGGCAGCGCGGGGGTCATGAAGGTCAGCTCGATCTTCACGCCCGATCCCTCGAACGCGTAGATGCTGCGCGTCGGCGTGACCACGACGCCGGTCTGGGGCAGGGCGGGGACCGATTTGGGATCCTTGCCCATGAGCCGGTAGGTCTTGCCGTCGATCCGAATCAGGCTTCGAAGCGGGTGTTCGTGCCGCGTCCAGTGGCGCGTGGTGTCGCCATTCAGCGTGTCGGCCATCGACCAGACGCTGAGATAGGGGTTGCTCGCGACGAGCGGCACGGCAGGCGGCCGGAACGGCCTGTCCTCTCTGGCTTGAACCTGCCCGGTACCCATCACGGCCGCGATCAAAACCGCCAGACAACCAGACCTGCGCATCACGAAACTCCCCGGTCAAACGACGCTCCGCCGATCGGAGCGAGGCCATTATCATAACCATGAGCGTGGGCCAAAGTCGCGGAGGCAGCGGCGTGCGTTGGCTGGCGAGCGATTTCTTCGAGGCTCGGGGCTCACCGGCCCGGATCAAACGCGCGATGCAAGGCGTGACTTCGACCGAGCGGGCCGGCGGGGATCGACGCCATGCGCAGGCTGGGTTTGCTCTCCGCGGCGGTGATCACACGCGGGCCGATGCGCTCGCTGATCGGCTCCGCATGAGTTGCAAGCGCGTTTCGCGTGAGGACTCGCACGGTCGGCTTGCTGGCCCTGGTGATCGGCTCGGGCTTCGGCCGCGACCAGGTGAGCGTCTGCACTCCCTCGCCGGAACCAGACGGGCCGGTGATTGCGCCCAGATCGATCGAGAGCGTGTAGACGCCCGGCTTCCTGGTGCGGGGCGAAAGCCCAAGAATGCGGTAAGTCGCCGGCTCGCCGCGTACCGGCGTGATCTTGATCTCATGGAGCGGCCTTGCCGTGTTGCCATTGTATGCTAATGTCACTTTATGTGGATTGAGTGATCGCAGATCGATCGCCGCGCTGAAGGTCAGCTCAACGCCCTGGACAGGCGCGTGGGGGCCGGCGGCAAGGGTTGACGCATGCGTCACGTAAATCGCCGGGAGCACCAGGAGCGGCACGGGCGTGGAGATCACCTCGTGGGCTGGGCCATAACCGTCGGATACGAGCACGCGCACCAGATAGGGCGTCGGCCGCGGCCGGAAGCCAAGCGCCTGAAGCTGCGGCCAGGTGAGCGTGGGCGATGCGCCCGTGGCGTCGCCGAAGACGCCGTCACCATTGAGATCCCAGAGGTAGGTAAGTTTCGTGCCCGGAGCACCTGTCGAGCCGGTTGCGTCCAGCGTGAGCGACTGACCGGCTCGGATCGTGTAAGAGCGCCCCGCGTTCGCGGTGGGGATGGCGACCTGGAGCTCAAACGCGCCAATGTCGGTCTTACCGTCGACCGTGCGTGGCAGCCCGCGTTCGTCGCTGGCTGGCAAGCCGCCGGTGGCTCCCGCGGCGATCGCGGGGCTTCCGGGCAAAAGCGCCAGCGTGGGCGTGTTGCCGCCGTTGTTCGCGAGCGAACCCAGCCTGGGGCTTACACCGACAATGTCGCTTGCGACGAGACCAATCGCACCCGCCGCGGTCTCGACCAGGTTGTGGCCGAGCGAGTGGATCACGCCCTGGATGTCGTTGTTGCCGTTCGCGGCCGTGTTCGCGGCGATGATGGAATCCCGCGCTGTGATCGTCCCTTCGATTCCCGCCACGCCGCCGCCGTCCGCGGCCGTGTTGCCGGCAATCGTGCTGCTCGCCAGTGTGAGCACGCCCGTGTTGTCGATTGCGCCTCCGGCACTGCCGGCCATGTTGCCCGTGAGCGTCGAGTCCACGACCAGCAGCGTACCGTGGTTCTCCACCGCCCCGCCGGTACCCGTGGCCGTATTCCCCGTGAGCGTCACCGCGCCAAGCGTGAGCGTGCCGTTGTTCTCGATCGCGCCGCCGGACGATGCGTGGCCGCCTTCAATTGTGAGACCCTTGATCGTCACCGTTGCGCCGGGATCGATCAGGAACACCTGGTTGCCGTTGCCATCAAGCACGATGCCGGACGTTGCGCTGGCGTCGATCACCACACTTCGCGTGATCTCGATCGGGCTCGCAAGCGTGATCGTCTGGCCGGCGAGCGAGGGATCAAACACCACCGGCGAATCGGGATAAAGATACGAGGTCTCAATCGCCGATCGGAGCGAATCGCCGCCCGAATCGTTGGTGTTGAGCACATAGATCGGACCGTTGAACTCCACCGCGCCGATGTCAACCTGGCCGCCGATGATCCGCGCGTGGCCGTTCTGATCAGTGGCACTGGACACAACGGAATTATCGCCGTTATCGAGCGCTGCACTCTGGGGCGCGGGGGCCATGCTCGGCGTTGGGCCGCCGTTGTTCTGGAGCGATCCCAGCATGGGGTTCTGGGTGGTGAAGACCACGCTCGCGGGCACTCCCGTGCTGTTCGGGATCATGTTGCCGTCGCCGCTCGTCGTTCCCAGATTGACCAGGTCCGGTCCGCCGGTATCGTTCGAGATGATCGTGTTGTAGAGGATCAGGTTGGCGTTGGCCTCGTTTTCAAGCCCCGCGCCGTCGACGGCGGGAGAGGGCGAGGCGCCCGACGCTGTGAGCAAGGAGTTGTTCGCAATCGTCACGTTCACAAGCTGGGCCGAGCCCATCTGGTCCACGCTGCCATCGGCCAGGAAGGTGGAGGAATTATCGATCGCGCCACCCACGCCGCTCGCGCCGCCGATCGCGGAATTCGCCGAGAACGTGTCGTTCGAGAGCGTGAGCCTGCCCCCCTGATTCGCGATCGCGCCGCCGTATGCGCCCGCACCGGCAGTCGCCTCGTCGCTCGAGAAGGTCGAGTCGGTTGCGGTCAGCGATGCACCAGGTCCGTTCTCGATCGCGCCGCCGTACGCGATCGGAGTCGTGGCCGAACCCACTGCGACATTGTTCCGCAATACATCATTTGACAGAATGAGCACACCCTTGTTCATGATCGCGCCGCCGTCCGCGGCTTGCCCACCCGCCAGCGTGAGGCCCGAGATCGTAACCGTGCCCGAATCGATCCGGAAGAGCTGGCTCGAGCCCTGCCCGGTGACGGTAAGATTACTTGCACCAGGACCCGTAATGGTGACGTTGTGGTCGATCGCGATTGGGCTTTGAAGCGTGATCGCCTTGCCGTCGAGACCGGGTGCGAACTCGACCGGCGTGTCGCCCGAAACATCGCCCGTGACCGCTGCACGCAGCGATCCAGGGCCGGAATCGTTGGTGTTCGTGACGACGTAAGGCTGCACCTCGTAGGCGCCGATGTCAGTCGCGCCACCCAGGCTACGGCTCATGCCGCGCTGGTCGATCATGGGCAGACCCGCGGTGTTGTACACAAGCGAGGCGACGGTGGTCGGATCGAGCGCCTGGTTGTACATCGCGAAGTCGTTGATTCCGCCCACCAGGTATCCATAAGGCGCCCAGCTCGCTGCTCCCAGAACGAGCGGCCCAGCGCTCGGGGTGTAGCCGCTTGCCATGGGTCCTGTGCCGACGCGAGTACCATTCACGTAAAGAGCCGCCGTTGCGCCATCAAATGTTGCTGTGATATTGTACCACTGGTTCAGGGTGAGCGCCTGGTTCGAGGAGACGTTCACCTGCTCGGCCGGCGAATTCAGGATCGAGATTGTGGGCACAAGCGAGCTGCCGACGCGGAGAATCCAGCCGTTGTAGTCGCCGTTGTACTTGCTGGCGAGGAAGAATTCCTGGCCGGACGCAGGCGCCTGCGTGAGCTCGAACCAGCCGCTGACAGAAAAGGCGGAGGAGTCAAGCGCGGGGCTGTCGGGGATGGTGACCTGGCTCGAGAGGCCATTGAACGCGAAGGCCTGCCCGTTCACGCCGGGTCCATAAGTAACGCCGTTCGAGATGGCGCCGGGGTTCGCGCCGGTGGAATCAAGCGCATTGCCGTTGCCGGTCCAGAGCCCCGTGAGCCCCGGGACGACCGCGGGCGCGGCGGAGGCGTTGTACGCCGTCTCGGTCTGGCTCGCGGTGTTGAGCAGGGTGTCGAGCACATCGGAGTAGCTCAGAGCGCGGTTGTAGATCTGGACCTCGTCGATCGCGCCGTTGAAATAGTCGGGATTGCTGCCGTAATAGGCGTTGCGCTGATCGATGCCGATGTAGACGCCAAAGCCACTGCCAAGAGGAACGGCGGGCGCGGTCTGGCTGCTGTCGAGTGCGCCGTCGATGTAGAGCTCGCCGGTGCCGTTCGGCTCGCGAATCGCAACGATCTGATGCCACTGGCCGTCGTTCACGAACGCGTTGGAAGTGATATTGAACCCAGCCTCGTTACCGCCGTAGTCCCAGAAGTTGATCTTACCGCCGGCGACAGCGATCTGGTACTCGCCGTTGAAGTTGCTGGAGTCGCGTTGCTGGATGATGACGCCGTCGCTCGTGGTCTTGATCCAGGCGGCCACGGTGAAGGCTCCGGTTCCTGTGACATCGGCGGAACTCGGCAGCGCCACGTCGGTGCTCGTGCCGTTGAACGCGAGCGCCTGTCCGGCGACGCCGGTTGTGAACACGGGCGCGGTCGAGCCGTTCTGGATCGTGCCGTTCGCTGTGCCCACGGAATCGTTGGCGTTGCCTTCGAACTTCCACCAGTCGACGAGCCCGCTGGGCAGATTCGGCAGAATCGCCGCGGTGTTCCCCGCGCCGATGGCGGGGCTGCCAGGCGCGAGCGCGAGCGTGGGCGTTTGGCCGCCGTTATAGGCAAGCGGCTCGAGCATCGGGTTCGCGGTGACCGAGATCACTCCCGCCGGCACACCGGTGGACGTGGTGACCAGGTTGTGATCCCCGTTCATCGTTCCGGCGTTCGAAAGATCTGGAGCGCCCGTGTTCTGGGCGATGATCGTGTTCAGGAGTGTGAGCCCCGCGCCGGGCTCGTTGTTGACCCCCGCGCCGAGCTGATCACCCTGGCTGCCGGCAGGCGCGCCCGCCACGCTGCTATTGGCAATGGTGGTACTGACGATGAACGCCAGTCCCTGGTTCTCGATCGCGCCGCCAAAGGCGCCGAAGTCCGCCGCGCTGGGCTGGGCAGGCGCACCCGCAACTGCTGCCTTGTTTCCGCTGAAGGTGTCGTTCGCCAGAAAGAGCCGCGCGCCGGTGCTATTGAAAATCGCGCCGCCGCGGCCCGACCCTTGCCCATTCGCGCCCACGATGCCCGTCGCGCTGTCGTTAAAGAAGGTGCTGTTCGTGACGGTGAGCGAGGCGCCGGTCAGGTTCTCGATCGCGCCGCCGAAGGCGTCGCCGCTGATCGATCCGTTCGCCGTGGGCGTCGCCTGATCCTCAGAAAGCACCGAGTTCGAGATCGTGAGAACCCCGTCGTTCTGGATCGCGCCGCCATTACCACCCGATGCGCCAGCCAGTGTCAGCCCGCTCATCGAAACAACGGGCGTGCCACCGCTCGGAGTCGGATCAACCTGGAAAATCTGGCCGCCGCTCCCCTGGCTATACGAGGCTTCAATTTGAGGCAGCGTGGGCGCCGCCGAATCGATCGCCACATCCTCGATCTTTCCCTGGAAGTAAAAAGGCTCGCCTGCGTCGACCAGGTCGCGGACATCCGCGCCGATGTAGACGCCGAAGTTGCTGGAAAGCGGCTCGGGAGTGCCGGTCTGGGTGCTGTCAAGCTGGCCGTCAATGTAGATCTGGCCCGAGCCGTCCGCCTCTCGCACGGCGACCACATTGTGCCACTTGCCATCAGCGACGAGGGCGTTCGAGTTCATCTGGAACTCGAACTGGCCGTTTCCGTAGACCGACCACTGGATCCGGCCGTTCTGGACGCCAAGCTGATATTCCCCGTTGAAGTTTTGTGGATCGCGCTGCTGAATGATCGTGCCGTCGGATGTGGTCTGGATCCAGGCCGAGATCGCGAACGCGCCTGTGCCCGTGACGTCGGCCGAAGTCGGAAGAGCGACGTAGCCATTATTGAACTGAAACGCCTGGCCAAGCGTGCCGGACACGAAGCTCACGCCGCCGTTCAAGGTTCCATTTGCCGATCCGGCGGAGTCGTTGGCGTTGCCGTTGCCGGTCCAGAGATGCGCGGGGGCGAGCGGCTGGACGAGTGATGAAGCCGGCTCGATGGTAAGCTGACCTGCGCCTGGACCTTCGATGCTCAGGTTCTGGTTGATGACGATCGGGCCGCTGTCGAGCACGATGGTCTGGCCGTCGAGATTCGAGGCGAACTGGATCGGCGAACCGTCGTCGTCCGCGGCGATGGCCGCGCGGAGCGAGCCTGGGCCGCTGTCGTTGGTGCTGGTGACCAGATACGGCTGGCGCTCGAAGGCGCCGATGTCGACTCGGCCCAGGGGATCGAGCCTGGGCGCGCCGCGGCCGTCGAGCAAGTCGCTGTAGGTGTCACTGGGGTTGCCCGCGCCCAGGGCCGGACTGCCTGGCAAGAGCGAGAACGTGTCGGTTCCGTGACCGTGGTCGGCAAGCGGGCCCAGCAGCGGATTCTCGACCGCGTAATTCAGTTTGCTCGGCAGCCCGGGCGCGGGGTTCGAAATGATGTTGTTCGAAGCGAGGATTCCTCCCGCCGGATCGCCCGCGAAGTCGGCCGCGCCGCCATTGCCCGAGACGATTGTATTGGTCACGATCGTGCTGAGGTTCCCCCACACATACACCCCCGCGCCCTGAGGGGCTGAACCCCCTGGCTCTTGCTCAGTGTAGTTGTTGGCGATCGTGTCATTGCCCAGCAGAAGCTCGCCCGTCGCGTAGAAATCCTCCGCGAAGATCGCGCCCCCTTCCGCCGTCCCGGCCGAGTACGACCCGCTCGGGTATGCGCCCAGGGCGCTGTTCTCGGCAAACGTGGTATCCATCGCGATCAAGCTGCCCTGATAGTTCACAAAGATCGCGCCGCCGCGGCCGTCAGCTCCCGCGGACGATCCGGGTGTTGCCGCGGCCGTGCCCAAAGCCGCATTGTTGATAATCGCGTCGTTCTCGAGATAGAGATATGCATTGGAGTCCACATAAACTGCGCCCCCGGTCGCCTGGTCCTCGTTCCCCTGCGCAGATCCGCCGGAGAGCGTGAGTCCCTGCAACCGCAGATGCGCGCCGGGCGCCAGGTAAAAGATTCTCATACCGGCATAATTGATCGCCGCCTGATTGGCCTCGATGGTAATGCCGGGTACGCTCGTGGCGTTGATGTCCACGAACTGAGACGACGTGATCTCAAGCGCGCTGTTGCCGTGATCGGCCGAGTCGCCGATCGAGTTGAGCATGATCGTCTGATACGCGAGCGAGGGTGCAAACGTGATCGTGCCGTAGCTCTGCGCAGAGCTCGAGATCACCTGGAGCGCCTCCCGGAGCGAAAGCCCCGCGGCGAGATTCGTTGTGTCCTGCGCCGTGGTGACAACGTCGTTGATGGGGTTGACCGCGGCAAACGTGCTCGTGGCCGTGGCCGCGCCCCCCCAGGGATCGCTGACGGTGAGCGTTGCGGTATAGACGTCCGGATTGCCATAGGTCGTGTCGCTTGGCAGCGGCGGCGTGAAGGAAAGCGTGCTCGAATTGAGATTCAGACCCGCCGGCGCATAGGGCTGGCCGTTGCGCGTGAGCGTCCAGGCGTACTTGAGCTCCGCGGCCGACGGAGTGAGCGGGTCCACAATCGTTGGCGCAATCGTTTGCTCTGTACCGGCGGCATAGGCCAGAAGCGTGTTCAGGCTCTGGATTCGCGGCGGCACATCCGTCGCCACGATCGTCGCGCTTTCCGTAAGATTCGAGCTCCCTGCCGTGAGCGCGACGCTGTAATCGCCAGGCGCACCCAGCGTGAGCGTGGGATTCGCGCCGGTGAGCGTTTGATCGAATCCGTTGGGACCGGTCACGACCCAGGTGTACTGGCTCGCCGCGCTGCCGTCCGGATTGGTCGCTCCCGCGGCGAGCTGCACCTGCGCGCCTTCGAGCGCCGCGGCCGGCACGCTATAGAAGTAGATCGCGTTCGCGGGATACTGGGTGCCCGCCGAGCCGATGTAAAAACTGAGATTGATCGGGATGTTGCCGAACGGCGTGCCGATCGAAACGCCGGCGTCCAGATAAAAGCTCGAGCCGCTAATGCTCACCGTGCCCGTCGCCGAGGCGACATTCTGGCCCAGCACCGTCGCGCCTCCATACGCCGTTGCCGAGAAACCGCTACTCGAAAGTGTGACCGAAAGCGTGCCGTACAGGCTGTCGCCCACATTGTCACTGAGGTCAATGCCAATCGAGCCCGTCAGGCTGAACGAGCCGTCCGAGCTAAGATAGCCGTACGCCGTCATCGCCCCCAGGTTCAGGAAGTTGAGCGACAGTGGATCGCTCTGTGGCACCACGATCGAGAACACCCCGCCGGTATACTCCGCCATCAGCGAGCCCGAAAGCGTGAATCCAAGTGCGCTCACAGAAGCATTATTCAGCGCGATTTCATACGTATTTGTCTCGGTGTTGACGATGAGCTCCGGGTTCGCGCTGATCGTGAAAAGCTGCTGCCCCAGCGACTCGCTGAGACCAAGCTGGAGATCGAGATTCAGATACGGATTGCCGTTTGCGTCGGTGCCGAGCTCGAACTGGGCCTCGTTGAGATTCGCGTTCAGCCCGAGCACGCCCGAGACATGCGCGCTTGCGCTCACATCAATCGCATTCGATGAGAGCGTCATATCGAACTCGCCGGAGATCGAGATCAGGTTCACGAGCTCGAGCGTGCCGCCCGCCTGAACCAGCACTCCGGGTGTGATTGTGATCACCTGGTTGGGCGTGACGTTGCCCGTCGTGGGATTCACCGTGAAACCGGTCACCGCCTGGTTCACGCCCGTGGTGTTGATCTCGCATTCCAGGCTGGCATTCAGGCTGAAGCCCGTCGCGCTAAACGCCGCCCCCGATTGCAGGTTTGTCTCGAGGAGCGCGACCACACCCTGCGGGCTGCCGTTTGCCCCTGCCAGGAACTCAAAATCACCCGCCACGTTGAACGACCCCAGCGGCCCGAGCACCACGCTCCCCGACGCCGCGAGCATCACGCCGGCGGTGGAGATCGTGAAGTTGAGCGCAGCAGACACGTCGAGCGGTCCCGCGGCGATCGAACCATTCGCCGCCACCTCGAGATAAGGACCCGCCGGGATCGTGATCGACTGCGTGGCGTTCGCGATCGTTTCGGGCTGGTTCTCGGTGTTGACCTCCAGCAGCGCGCCGGCGTTCACACTGAGATCGATCCCATAGCCCGAGGGAACGCCCGCGCTCAGCGATAGCGCGATTGCACCATAGATTCCGCTGGTGTCGATCGTCAGCCCGCCGAAGGCCATGAAGCCCAGCAACGGCGCGGAGACGCCTGGGATCATGAGATTGACCTGGTCGCTGAACTCGAAGCTCAGCTCGCTCTGCGTGGCGACAAGGTAGTAAGATCCCGTCACCAGCAGGGCGTTTTCGAGCTCGAAGCCGCCACTGCCCGTCACGGCCAGGTAAGGTTCCGCGGTCGTACCAGGCGTACCGTCAGGATTTGGCGGCGCGGCCGGGATGTTGATCGACAAATTGCTGGGCAACGAGGGGAGATTCGGATCCGCGCTCGAGAGCGAAGGGGGCGTGTAGCTCACCGCCTGACTGTACGTGTTGAACACGAAATTGAAACTGTCCTGGATCGGCAGCCCCGTGGCCGGATCGGTGGGAGCAAGATTGAGCCCCTCCGACGCCAGCGCCTGCGCGACGGTCGGATCAAGCGACGCTTTCGCGAGCAACTCGCCGGCCGCGCCCGTGCTCGTGATCTGCAAGAAGCCCTGCGTCACAAGCTCGAACAGAGGCGCGTTCGTGGGGCCCAGCACCAGGTAGGCCGTGTACAGGATGTCGAGCTGCGGGTTGTTGTTCTGATCCTGAAAAATGGCGTCGAAGCTGCCGTCGAGCGCGAACCACTGCTGGCCGCCAAGCTGAAAGTTCACATCCCCCTGCATCATCAGGCTGATCGTCTGGGCGTCGAGCGTGAAGTGGTCGAGCGTGCTCGGCTGGGAGGGATCAGAGCCCGGCACCGGCAGGTCGATCTTGATCGGCACAGCCTCCGTGTTGAACTGCAGGGCGGCAAGGCCGTTCACGTTGAGCCCATAAGTTGAAAGCGTGTTGAAAAGCTGGCCCGCCTGAAGCACGAACACGCCGTAAAGCTCGGGCTGAGGATCGATGAAGGGCTGCGCGCCGAAATCGAAATGCATCACCCCTTCGACATCAAGCGCGTTCCCAAGCGGCGACAGATTCACCATGCCCGTGACGTTGAGCTGCAAGCTGGCCGCGGTCGCGTCCAGGCGGAAGCTGGCCGTGCCGGTGACGTCAAGCGCCACGGGCAAATCAGGCGCGGTGATGTCGATCCCGCCTGAAATCGTGATCGTGAAGCCCTCGAACGGAGCCGTGGCGATCGTGGGCAACGTGCTCGTGATCCACTGGTCATTGCCTGAGATCGAAAGCGTGTTGCCATTGCCCGAAGCATCCGCCACGGTCGTGCCCTGGCCCTCGGTGAAATCCCAGGCGGCGAGCAGGTCCGCCGTGGTCGTCGGCGTGCTCGAAAGCCTGTCGGCATTGATGTCCCCCTCCGCGCGAGCGACGTTCCACACCCGCACCTGGGTGATATCACCGTCGAAGTAGGTCGCGCCTGCCTTGCCGATCAGAAACGGCGCTGCTCCCGCAAGATTGATCGCCGTGGCCGTGTCTTGCGCCACCGGCACGCCGTCTTCGTAGATCGTCCGAACCCCCGAGCTCGCGTCAAACGTCACCGCCCATTGATGCCAGTTGTTGTCATTGGTCGGCGTTGTAAGCGTCTTGCCCCCAAACGACACGAAGAAGTTATTGCTGGCGTCAAACCCAATCTGGAGCCCGCCCGCGGCCGGCGGATCCCCTTGATTGATCAGGTATTCAAGCCGGCTCGTATCGTTTTGCTTGGCCCAGATCTCAACCGTGAACGACGTACCGTTGAGATTGATGCCGCTCGCCTGTGCATAGGCACTTGAGCCATCAAGCTGGAGCGCCTGGGCCGTCTCGGATGTCACCGGACCAGCCGGTTGCCTCAACGCGCCTGTGATGTCCGTGGCCGCCCAGGCCACTCCCCCCGCCAGCGTAAGCGTGTTGCCGTGGCCAGAGCTGTCCGCCGCCGTCGTCCCGCTCCCCTCGCTGTACGACCAGTCCGCGAGCAGGCCCGTTGCTGGCGATGGCGCAGTCACGCCCAGATTGGCCTGGATCTCCGCCGCCGTCCGCGCCGTGGTCCACACGCGAATCTCGTCCAGCCCGCCGCTGAAATAAACCGAGCCCGAATTGCCCACGTCGAGCGTTGTGCTCGCCCCCGTGATCGCCTCGGCCTGAGCCGTCTTCTCCAGCACGCCGTCGCGATAGATCGAAAGCGTGCCGCTCGGCGCGTCGAATGTCACCGCCCAGTGATGCCAGTTGGTATCCACCCCCGCCGGAAAACTCACGCTCGCGCCCCCCGCCGTGACCACGAAGTTATTGTTCGTGTCAAAGCCAACCGCGAACGGAGTCCCCGAAGCAGTCGCCGGCGCCTCGTAAAGAACCGGCTCAGC